>JACOTA010000025.1 GCA_016178585.1 Nitrospirota bacterium | reverse complement strand
CGTGGTTGTAAAAGCCGAGGTCGTGCTGAAGGTCATTGTCCCGGAGGTCGAAGTCAAATTGACGGTTGCTGTCGAACTGGTCAGGTTTCCTGCGGAATCTTGCGCCTGAACCGTCACTCCCCCCGACGCGACTCCCGCCGTCACCGTCTGCGCGGTGGTCGTGATCATCAATTGGCTTGCCGCTCCCACGGCAATCGTCTCTGTTTGAGTCGCTGAAGTCAGCCCGGTTGAGGCCGCTGTAATCGTTGGGGTCCCCGTCGCAGGGTCTTTGAAATAAAAGGACCCCGATCCCGCGGTCAGGGAGATTGACGCCGTTGTTGTTGTAAAGGCTGATGTCGTACTGAAGGTCATTGTTCCCGAATTGGCGCTCAAATTCACCGTCGCGGTCGAACTCGTCAGGTTGTTATAGCTATCCTGGGCCTGCACCGTCACCGCGCCGGAGGCTGAGCCCGCCGTCACCGTTTGAGCGGTTGAGGTCATCACCAATTGACTTGCCGCCGCGGCCGTAATGGTTTCGGTCTGGCTTCCGGAAGTATAGTTAACATTCGAAATCGTGATGATGGGAGAAGCGGCTTTGGTATCTTGGAAATAAATGGTCGCCTGACCGCTGGCTAATGAAATACTTTTAATCGTCGTTGTAAAAGCCGAAGATGCGCTGAAAAGCATGGTCCCGGAAGAAGATGAGAGATTCACAAGATCCGTAGCGGTACTGATCAGCGCTCCGCCTGAAGTCTGAGCCTGAATGGTAACTGCTGTAGATGAAGCGCCGGCTGAAACTGTTTGGGCCAAACTGGTAATCACCAGCTTATTGGCAGAAGTGACCGTTAACGAAGCTGGCGTGGTATGGGTCAACTGGTTATTCGTCCCACCCGTCCCCTGAATTGTCAAAGTATAGGGATTGGCGGTGGTCGAAGCGGCGGTGGCCACCGTTAAGGTCGAAGTGGCGCCATTCCCTGAGATGGGATTGGGAGAAAAAGTGCAGGTGGCATTCGGTGGACAACCGGTCGGCACGCTTAACGTCACGCTGGAAGCAAAGGCGTTAATCGTGGTCAAGGTGACCGTATAGGTCGTACTGGAACCTTGATTCACGCTTGCGGAAGGAGGTGAAACGCCAAGGCTATAGTCCTGAATCGTTAAATTGGAACTCGGCGTACTCGCCCATCCGGCGCTCGTTACCGTAGCCGTTCCGACACCGGTGCCGCCTGAAACAGCGGTAGCATAGGGGGCCACAATTCCAATCGAACTATTTACGCCGGAGGTCAAACTCCAGGAGGTGACATCGGCATTCCCTATCTGAAAGCCGCCAATAACCACATTGTTTGTGGTTGTACTCCGGACTGCCGATCCCGGATCGGGTCCAAACGTTCCATAGGTTCCATATAATGTGGAATTAATCGTGACCGGATTACGGGCCTCTACGGTGTTTGAACTAAATGGCGTAACCGAGTTGATTTGCGGTGGACCGATCAACTGGCCATTGATGTTTCCTGAAGTCGTAGTGCCATCTCTCCAGACTGTATAAAAATTGGGGCCCCCGCTGGCAATGGCAGGCAGCGATTTGGCCAAGGTTCCCTGGTTTGAAATGAGAACACCTGTCGTCCCATCCAAAACATTTGAGGCCGTTGGAGGGACTGTCGTGGAGACTCGGGCGCCATAAATATCGGGAAGGGTCGCGCTCGTTCTGGCGTCCTGCCAGTCCACCAGATAAATGCCGGTTGTGGTATTAAAGGCAATCGCCGGATTAGTCTGGTCTGATGCCGCCACAGCAGAAATAGCAAAACTGGCGGATATCGTGTTATAAGCTGGAGAGGTGACAAATTCCCCGTAAACATCCGCACTTCCTCCTGTCGCCCCCCTTTGATAGGCCACTAAAAAGTTTGTCCCGTCAAACGCCAATGAAGGATATCGTTCCGCCAGAGTTGAAGTGACAGCGATTCCGAAGGAAGTCCCCACTGTGGGAGTTGTCGTTGGAGTTGTAATGGTGTTTCCGTAAATATTTCCGTTGGTGTCTGCAGTGGAAAAATCCTCCCAAACGGCCAAATAAATATTTTTCCCTGTTGCAAAGCGGATCTTCGGAAGAACGGAAGGGGCTGTTGCGTTACTGGTTACCGTTCCCAATGTCAACTGGCCCCCCCCCGTAATTGCGGTATTCGTTACCGATACAGGATTGCCTCTGACGCTTGTGCCGCCTCGGGCATAGACTACATAAAAATTATTGGTTCCTGCGGTTCCGTCCGTAGCAACATCAGGAAACTGTTCGTTGTTATTTGACGCCTGGATAGCTGTCGGCCCTGCGTTAATGGTAAAAGCCGTAGTATACGAAACGAGTATGCCGTAGATATCATTCGTCGCAGTCGTGCTGATGTAATTCTGGTAAACGATCAAGAATTTATTAAGCCCCAGGTTATAGGCAACCGAAGGATACATCTGATCATTTGCAGCGCTGGCAGCAATGGCAGTAAGCCTGGCCGCTGGAACAACAATCGTTCCATTCGGACTGACGACTGCGCCATAAAGATCTGATGCTCCAGCTCCCCCGCTTGTATTTGTAGGAGCTCCAGCCATCCAGACAACCATATAATTCGTTCCATCAAAGGCAATAGAAGCGCGGGGAGGATCTCCAGTCGCCAGGGCGGCAACAATCAGTTTATTTCCGATGAGAGGATCGAGCGTTACCGGATAAGAGGCATCGGCCATCCACCCGGCAGGGAGGGTCAACGATAAGTCATAGGTTCCTTCGGTTGATCCGGGAACAATTTGGGGGAAGACCTCAGCCATTTTTCCGGACGCGTCTTTGAGAGTTCCTTTTCCATAGGTCGTAATATAATTTCCTTTGGTATCATGAAAATCGATGACACCCCCAAGGCCGTATCGTGGAACCAAGAGAGTGGATACTCTTTCCAATAGCACCAGATCTTTTCCTTCTTCAAGGGAAAGGGGCTTCTGAAATACCCAGCTCTGTTCCAGACCTTTAGAACTCGATTCATAAATCTCCTGAATATTCTGAGCTTTTCGATAAGAAACATGATTTTCTTTCACTTCAGGTTTTACTTTTTCTCTTTCGGACGAATAGAGAATCTGGCCCCCTGATTGGATCCGGACTAATTCCAGCTCCAGGTCTGTTTTGACAGAAGAATCGGCTTTCTGGCGAAAAACAATTTTCGACTCTCCAAAATTGGCCTCGTAATTTTTATCATTTACGATATGACTGAAAGGGGCAATGTCGATCGTGATCGACTCTCCCGGCTTGACCTGATGAATCGCCTTATCGATCGCTTTGGAGAGATCAAAGGGGAGAGCATTGGAGGGGTTCATCACTGTTGAAGGTTTAGATTGAACCGTTGATTGCGGTATCGTTTGAGGCCCAAGCGGAACCGTTTGCGCTTTGGGGAAAATCGTTTGTCCCGATGTGACTGGAGAGAGCGGCTCAGTTCGGGAAGACGCGGAAATCGTTTGGCTGGTTGAGCCGGAGCGGATATGCTTTAAAATTTCGACGGTCTGATAAATAAAATAGAAAGAGAAAAAATAGAGGAAAACTGAAAAGATAAGCGTGGTAAAAAAGAACTGGTCATTGGCGCTCCTATCCAGCGTCAGCGCAGAATGCTTCAATCGATATGTATCGTACATTTTCTCCCTACAAAAGTTCTGATTCGTTCAGAACAAATATTCCTTCCTGGAATCGTTATAAAGGAAAAATCTGTTCTATAAAAAGCAAGATACATGCCATCTAAACGTAAAAATATTGCTTTTTTTCTAAACTTAACCAATTGAAATATAATGATTTACTAAATATTTTGTATGGTTTTTATCTCGTTTAAAGTTAGAAGGTGGAAAATATTTTCCCTTAATCCCTTTTTCTCTTTTTTATAGTAATAAAATGGAAAACCAGTTCCTTAGTCCCCTCTCATAAAATAGGTTGAGAGGTTAATTGAACCCGTGGTCGAGTAGAGAAGATAAACCCTCCCTTCATCATCAATATTCATTGCCGGATTAACCCCTGTCTTGGTCAGTGGAGAATTAGTTAATGCTCCGGAATTTGGCAAGGGGGCTATTTTTTTAAAATAGAGGGATGATATTCCATCCTCCCAGGTAAAGTAAAGGTAATTGAGAAGGTCAACTTTTACTACTGGATGATATCCACCTGGCGTGAGGTTAACAGGAATCGTGAATTTTGAAAAATCGGAAGTGGTAGAATAATAAACCACAGTTGGAGTACCTGAAGACGTTTTTGACCAGGCAAGGTGCGGTTGACCCTTATCATCAAGCGCCATTGAAAAAGTGTCTGACGGGGCAAGGGATTCGGTCTCAACCGGTAGGGCCGAACCAAAGGACTGCCCTACGGCCATTCTCGAATAAAGAATGTTTGGAGGGGAAGTTCCACTATTAAAATCCAACCATGAAACCGAAACGTTCCCTGAATGATCTACAGCAATCTGAGGGGTTATTTGACTTGTTTGAGTCTGTGAAGGTGAAACCTGACTGGGAGGTTTTGGCACAGATCCATCTCCGTTTAGCTCCTTATACGTGATCAGGTTGCTCGTTGCTGATGAACTTGAATAGACCTGCGTCCAGGCAAATTCAAGCTTTCCCAGTGGACTGATGGCTAACGAAGGGTTCTCTTGATCCGAGGGTGAGGGATCCACTTGAAGAGAAATTGCGTTACCAGGTCCCGTTAAAGCAACAGGGGTAAAACAGGTGGGGGGATGAGTGCAACCTGTCGAGCTTGAGTTTGGACCTTTCACTAGATTCACTTGATATGCCCCGTTAGAATTATCATCCCAGGCAATATAAACACCCGGGTCGATACCGGAAGCGTCAACCTTATTGTCGAGCGCAATAACAGGATTTTTCACAGTGTAGTTTGTAATCGTATAATTCAATAAGTCCCCTAAAATGTCATGTGGCGTTGAAAAATTACCGTTCAAATCTCCTTTTTTTGAATACCACAAATGAGTTCCATAAATTCCAGAGGTCATGGCCCACACCACGTAGGTGTTTTGATTAAACACCGCAATATGAAAGGAGGCCGGGCTCCCCTGCTGGGGAAACAGAGTATCGGTGGGTTGAAAAGGAAAAGCAATGGGCACCCCGGTTAAGATATAAAAAGAAACCGCATCATTTTTTGTTGAGTCCGCGACCGACGTCGCACGAACCGTCACCGGATTTTGAGCGGGAATATTCGCAGGGGCGGAGTAGAGCCCTCCGGAAGTAATTGTTCCAAACCCTCCGTCAACGCTCCAGGTCAACCCGGGTTGAGAAACGGGATTTCCTGATGAATCTGTGGCAATCGCTGTCAATTGAACCGAGGTTCCTTTCTGAACCGCTAAAGGCCTGGAAGAAATCACTAATTTTGAAACCGCAGGAGAGGAGCTCTCCCCCCCTCCGCCTCCACAAGCCTCGACCCACAAAAAACAGATTAAAACTATTCTGGAAAATCCCATTTCCTGCATATTCATTTCAAGGCCCGGTGGTCGCCGAAACGGAGCTGGATTGCGCGGATTCATTCCCGGACCGGTCATAAGCCGAAATCGTATAGGTAAAGGTCGTACCCGGACTCAACCCCGCGTCGGCAAAACTGGTCGCGGTCGTAAACATATAAAGAGCGCCGTTACGGTAAATCTTATACCCGGCCACCCGGTCGTTATCGCTTGACGGAACCCAGTTCAGACTGATCTGGTACGGAGCGGCCAATGCCGCAATCAGACCTGCCGGAACGGATGGAGGCGTGGTATCGGGAGGAGTGGAGATCACGATGACAGCGGATTGAGCCGACTCATTTCCCGCCCGGTCAAACGCGCTCACCCGGTAATTATAAGTGGTCTTCGGAACCAGCCCTTTATCAGCGAAAATAGTTGAACTGGCGGTGGTGATCCCGATGGGATTAATCAGGTCACTCCGGTAGACTTTGTATCCGGCGATCCCGCTCCCCGCCCCGCCTCCGCTGGAAAGATCCAAATCTTTAGACGCGGCCCAGCTGACATCTATTTCAGACACCGTAACCGCGATAGCAAAAGGGGCCCCCACCGGGGAACAGGGCGCGGCCAGGTCCGAACAGGGGATTGTCGGTGGATAAACATCCGTCACCGCTGTGACCGGAGCGGACAATGCGGAGACAATCCCGCTGGAATCTTTGGCGGAGAGGGTATAGATATAGGTTTGATTTGCCTGTAATCCGATATCAGAAAAACTATTGGAAAGCGCCGTGCCTGCCGGTATTCCATTCCGATACACACTATAGGAGGCGACGGTCCCGGAGTTGTCTATTGATGGAATCCAGATCAGATTGACCTGGGTTTGATTGGAAGCCACGATCGCCACAATCCCTCTTGGGACTGTGGGCGGCGTCGTATCGGCCAGGGTCGTTCCGCTTGCGATCACACTTGGGCCGGAAAGGTTTCCCGAGGGATCATAGGCCACCAGATAATAGTAGTAAGGGGTGGAGGCAACGAGATTAAAGCTATCGATCCAGGAATTTACCGGGGTCGTACCGATATTGATCCAGCAGGAGGTTCCGATCACACAGGTTGACAAGGTGGTTCTAAAAATCTGGTATCCGGCCACAGAGACATTGTCCGTTGAAGCGGTCCAGGAGAGTCCCAGTTTTGAGTCGCTGATTGACGTGACGACCAGGGTGGTTGGAATCGTAGGAGTGGCCGTATCGGGAGTGGTTGTCGCGCTGAAGGCCGGTGAAGGGAGGGAATTGTTTCCCGCCCCGTCAAACGCAATAATATAAAAATAATAGGTTATATTCGGCTGGAGACCTGTGTTTAAGAAAGAGGTATTCGCGGCCCCCAGTTGAGAACCGACCTGGGCAAAACTGATATTATTGGTCGACTGCCAGATCGTATACCCCGCGACAACCGCGTTATCTGCAGCCTGAGGCCAGCTTAAGCCGATCTGGCTTGCTCCATTTGCCCCTGAAACGGTTGTCGCCAGAAATCCGGTGGTCGTTGGCCAGACCGGTTTGGTCATATCCAGAGTGGTCGCCAATACCGAAGCTGAAGGCAAAGAAAAATTACCGGAACTATCATACGCTTTGATCGTATAGGTATAGGCTGTCCAGGGAAAGAGTCCTGAATCTGAATAACTGGTTGTCAATGAGGTTAGCACGACTGGTCCGGGAGTCCGGGTGATCTGATAGCCTGTGACCGCCACATTGTCTATGGAAGGGGCCCAAGAGAGGTTAACCTGTGTTTCACTGACAGCGGTCGCCTTGAGGTTGGACGGGATGGAGGGAGCTACGGTATCCGCCAGCGTTGCCGTTGTCAGGCTGTTAGACGGCCCCGACCTGTTATTTGAAAGATCGACGGCAAGAACACAGTAACTATAAGTTGTGGCTGGAGAAAGAGCGTTGTCAACATAACTATTTACCGTTGAACTCCCCGCCTGAGCAAATGGCGCTACCGGGGGATTGGCGCAGGTACTGGCTCCGACCGCCCTCCATATCTGATAACTCGCAACGGTTCCCGAATTATCGGTGGATGCGGTCCAGGTTAAACTAACCGAAGTGACACCATCCACCCCGGTCAGGCCAGCCGGATTAGTGGGCGGCGCGATATCCGTAAAAGTGGTATACGGACCGGCGGTCGGAGAAGCAGGTGAAACATTTTCAGCGAGATCGGTCGCTTTCACTTCATAGTAATATGAGGTATTCGCCAAAAGGCCCGTATGAGAAAAGGTCAGTATATTACCCCCTACGACCCCCGCCAGTGTAAAGGTCACATTATTCGTTGAACTATAAATGTAATACTGGAAAATAGAGCCGGTATTATCCGTCGCCGCGGCCCAGGAAAGATTGATCTCTCCCGGGCTGATCACCGACCCGGTTACCGTCGCTGGAGCCGTAGGAGGAGTAATGTCATTGACGGCATAAGCGGTATTCGAAGCGGTCGAAATATTACCGCTGATATCATAGGCTTTGACATAATAAAAATATTTCTGAACGGTCGTCAGACCCAAATCAGCGAAGATGGTCGATGTTACGGCTGATATCTGCGTAAAAGTAACATTGTCTGTTGATCTCCATATCTGATAGCCAGCCACGCCAACGTCATCCGCTGAAGGATACCACCATAAGTCAATTTCGCTGGCGGATATCGTTACCGCATGGAGCCCGGTGGGAGTAGTCGGAGGGATCGTATCTGCCAGAGTGACAGCGCTTGCCACATTGGACGGCAAAGAGACATTCCCCGCGGCGTCATACGTCTTGATATAATAGTAATTAATCGTAGACGGGCTTAAACCGGTGCTGAAAAATGTGGTTCCGGAGACATTGGCAATTTGAATGTAGGTCGTTCCGTTGATAGACCTCCAGACCTGATACCCCGCGACGCCAATGTCATCACTCCCCGGAGACCAGGACAAGTTAATTTGAGAAGGGCTCACCGAAACCGCCGTCAGATTCGTCGGAGAGGTCGGCGGCACCGTATCAGCAAGCGTCGATGCCATAAGGGGCGAAGAGAGCGCTGATTTGTTTCCAGCCAGATCAAACGCGAGAACCTGATAGGTATATTTCGTATCAGGCTGTAAACCGCTATCCGTAAAAATAACGCCGCCTACCGTAGCGACTTTTGCTCCATTCCGGTATATCTCATATCCCGCCACCGCGACATTGTCAGTTGAGGCGGTCCAGGTTAACCCAATCTGGCTGTCCGACGTCAATGCCACCGATAATCCTGCTGGAACAGAAGGAGGCGTCACATCATATTGATTATTTCCAAAAATCAGATAGGCCTGACCGGCGAATTTATTCACAAAAGGATAGGCCTTTAACGCCGGACTGGCGTTATTGGCGCCAATGACGATATCGGTTAACAGATCCCCGTTGATATCTCCGCTCGCGTCAATCGCCACGCCTGAAAAATCTCCGGAATAGGCGCCATTTATCACCGTATCAAAAGTCGTCGCCAGGTTGATCACCGAAGGGAATACCGCCTTCCCAAGGATAACATAGACAGACCCGGCATTGGTCCGGCCGCCAGGGCTGGCGCTTGGAGCTCCTATCAAAAGATCGATATAGCCGTCGCCGTTCAGATCACTGCTGCTTAATACTCTTCCGGATTGATCGTTGCTCCCTGCGCCGTTAATGGTCGCGTTGGCGCTGTTAAGTTCGATTACCGGATTGGTGTAGGCGGCCTGACCCAATACGATATAAGTCGAACCCGAGTTGGCTTTGGCGTAAGGACTGGCCATCCTGGCGCCGATGATGATATCCGCTTTCCCATCCTTATTCAGATCTCCAAGAGTGACCGAGGACCCGGCCTGATCGCCTGTATTGATTCCGTTAAAGGTCAGATCAGCATTCTGGATGTTCATCGGGGTCGCGGCGGAAGGCCAAATTTTTCGGCCATAAAAGAGAAACGCTCCCCCGGCCTGAACCCGTGCCGATCCTGTTTTGCTGAACGGAGTATACCCCTGGACTCCTGCGATCAGATCGTTCATTCCATCGCCGTTCACATCTCCGCTGATCGATATCGCGCTCGATAATCCGCTGGTCTGAAACCCGCCAATAATCACATCAGCTCCTCCGGTAGTCGTGCTTAAATCAATTAAACCGGGGAGAGTCCCTTTGCCGAAAATGATGTAAATCTGCCCGCTCTGATTGACACCTGTTGAGCCAATCTTGGGCGCGCTGATCACCAGATCGGGGAAGAAATCTCCATTGATATCCCCTGCCGTGGTTACCGCATCTCCGATGTTATCATACGGATTGGCCCCGCTGATGGTCACATTCGGGGCCTCGGAATAGAGGTCAATAATCCCGGCCGGATAATCTTTATAAAAATTAGCCCTTCCATTAATCACATAAACCTGGCCCGCCTGAATTCGTGTTGTCGTTTTTAAAACAGGGCTTGCGCTCGGCGCCCCAATCACAATATCGGCAAAACCATCTCCATTCAGATCTCCAGATATTGAAACGGAATGACCCATCAAATCATTCGCATTGGCTCCATAAATTGTCAGGTCTGCCTGATCTAATGTTGTCGGAGAAGGCCAACCGGCCAGCCTTCCGAAGAAAATATAGCAGGCCCCCGCGTTGGTTCTCCCGGAGGGATAGGCAGAATTCGCCGGCGCCGTGACATGATCGGCACAGATGATTAAATCTTTAATGCCATCCCCACTGATATCCCCTCCGTTGGCAACGGCGGTTCCGGCAAAATCGGAAGAGTTGACTCCGTTGAACATCGTGACAGGACTTGTTAAGAGCTCAATATCGGGCTGGCCGTAAAAAGGAATCGTATACGTGTTAAAGGTCTGATCCAAACCTTGCGAAGTTCCGCCATTGTTGGAAGCGACAATCCTGAAATGGTATATCGAATAGGAAGAGAGACCCATAAGGTTAACTGACACAAAGTTATCAAAATTCCCTGAAATGGGAATAATGTTCGTTGCATTCCCATAAGTCAGGGTAAGGCCATACTCAAACCAGGCGCTGCCGGGGACTCCATTGGGATTTGCGGTTCCATTCAGGGTCACACTTGTCGTTGTTCTGTTTGAAGGGATTCCGGTTACGACCACAGGTGGATTAGCCAGAGTGATGAATGAATAATCCCCTCCATAAACGGTTCCCAGACTGTTTTTCGCGGTCAGGCGAAAATGATAGGTTGTTCCCAAAGTCAGCCCTGAGATTGTCGTGGATAAAGAGGTCTGGGGCGAACCCGAAGTCAGGGAAAAAGCCGGGGTGGAACTTCCATATGCCGTGGTAATCCCGTAATCAAACCAGGCTGTTGTGGCCTGTCCATTGGGGTTCACGGTTCCATTTAACGTGGCGCCGGTTTGGGTGATTCCCGTTGTTGGAGAAGTCTGCACCACCGGGAGAGAAGCGATGTTCAGGGTTACCGGAATGGCATGGGTCTCCCCTCCTCCGATTCCTGTGACCTGCAGGGCGTAAGTCCCCGGCGCCGCGGAGAGCGAAACCGATACGGTCAGGATTGAAGAGGCCCCCGATGTTGTCGGAGTCACCGGATTGGCGCTAAAGGCCCCCCCTGCCCCCGAGGGCAAACCGGTGACACTGAGCGTTATGGGAGAAGCAAAACTATTGACACTGGTTAAGGTCAGGGTAAAGCTGGCGTTGCTTCCCACCCCGGCCGTTTGAGACGCGGGAGTCGAGGCAAGGGTGAAATCCTGGACAGCAAGACTCACCGTATTGCTTCCCAGGGTTCCGGAGACGACCTGGAGAGGTCCTGAAGTGCTGTTTACGGGGAGCGTAAAGAAAACCGAGGTATTAGCCCACTGGGAAACGTTGGAATCGGGAACTTTGACTCCGCTGATGGAGAGATAATCGGTTGACGTGGATCTTGACCCGGCGGGAAGATCTCCAAAATAGTTTCCGGAAACGGTCATTAAAGTTCCGGCCGTTAAATTAGTGGTCGGCGCGACCGTGCTTATGGCCGGTGGAGGGCCGTCCGCATTTTGTCCCCAGATATCACTGCCCGTCGGAGGGTTTCTAAAATCAGTCCAGACGGTAAAAAAATTCGATCCGTCATTCCCTGTCACAGGGTTTTGTTTTTGAAAGGTGGTGTTGGTCATGATGGCAAGACCGCCCGTTTCATTGACGGCTCCCGCTTTTGAAATTCTCGCTCCGTAGATATCTGCGTTGGTCGTGCTGTTGCGGTAATCCTGCCAGGATGCGAAATAAAGATTGGCCCCCGCGCTGAACGTCAGTTTTGGGGTCAATTGATCGTTGACAGCGGATGAAACAGGGAAAGAGGCTCCGGACAGGGCAAGAGCAGGAGTCACCAGTTGACCGAAAACATCTCTGCTTCCCGGACTCCCTTTGTCATAGACCACCAGAAAATTGGTTCCGTCAAAGGCAACGGAAGGATGCCGTTCAGGCGTTGACGCGGTCACGGCCATCCCTAACCCAGCCCCGGCCGTCCCGGTAGTGGTAATCGTATTGGCGTAAATGTTTCCCGACGGGTCTGCCCCAAAATCTTCCCAGGCGACCAGATATTGGGCTATCGTTGAGTTGCTAAAGCTGATTTGCGGAAGAACAGAAGGAGGAGTGGATGAAGTCACCGTGCCTAACGTAACCGGGGCTCCCGCCACGCCCGATTTTGAAACGGAGACCGCTTTGACCGCCGTCCCAATATCGACATAGGTCACATAAAAGCCGGTAGAGCCGTCATAGGCCACGGAAGGGTATTGCTGGTTCCCCGCTCCCCCGGCAATCAGAAATGGAGTGCCGACGGTCGTATTGGGCGTTGAGGTGGTACTGTAGGAGACAAAGGCCCCGGAAATATCAAAATCGGTTCCGTTAAACGTTTGATAGACGATTAAAAACTGGTTTGAAGCATAGCTTGAAACTGCAGGGTAGTTTTGGTCATTCGTACCCGCATTGACAGGAAATGGAGGAATGACCGTTGTTCCGCCGGGAGTGAAGACTCCGGCGTAAATATCGCTGGAAAAGGAGGCGCCGGTAGAAGTTTGCCAGACGGCCAGATAATTGGCGCCATCAAAACTGATCGAAGCGTTATCATCAGCTCCAGTCAGGTTATCGATCTGGACACCGCTCCCGATCAGGGAGGCATGGGCGGAGAGAGAGACGCCGGTTAAACTAAGCCAAAAAATGAGAAGGCTTCGTGCCCCCCATCTCCACTGTCCATGCAGTAGAGTTTTTATTTTGCTTTTTTTCATTAAAACCGATGATTTTTATGTCGTTTGACGGCCTGGCAAACAAAACCAACGGAGATTAATGCACTATTTATGCCATAGAAGCAATAAAATAAGGTTTAAAGTATCGGGGTATCCATTTATAACTATTTGAAACTATTAGAGTATTTTAATACACTTTTAAAATAAACCATCCTGACGGACGATCCCTCTTTTTAGGATTTATTGATCAGAAAAATTTGTCCTGATGGAGATATATATTTTCACATATTTCCCCAAAAAAAACTGCCTGACCGGAAAATCCCGATCAAGCAGTTTAGCAAACCTGCTCTTTATTTATCATTGATCCCGTCGTAAGACGTCTCAAGAACAGCGATAGGATTTGTAACTCCTTGTTTTGCCTGTCATCGCGAGCGCCCGCAGGGTGCGTGGCGATCTCGGTTCACGATGGCGAGATTGCTTCGCTTCGCTCGCAATGACAACTTTCTATCGCTGTTCTTGGGATTAAAAGCAATATTGAAATGATCTGGTATAATTAAAAAATATGTTGATTTCTTTACTTTATTTTAATATCACCGGGTTGCTGGCCAGCACCCTTCTTCTGGTTTTTCTGGGCCATCGTCTCAAAAAAGAACACTGGCTTCTTTCCCTGATCCTCTTGTCTGCCGTCACCGGGTTAAGCCACTGGGCCCTCATCCATTATCTTTTTCCGGAGAGGAACCTGTCATGGGAATGGCTCCCTGCCGCTATCACGGGAATTCTGGTCATTGTCATAACCGAAAAAAGATGGAATGCTTTCGGACAGCTCTCGATGACCTTTACTTTATTGAGCGGAATAACTTTTCTGGCCTACGCCGCGGAATCGACCTATTTTACCCACCTCGGAATATGGAGCTTGATATTTTCAACGGTATTGCTGGCTCTGGAAATACTGGCTATCCTTCTCATGTTCACCCATTCCTTTGAAATTCTGGACGTCCTCTGCCGGATCAGGTGGCCCCGGACTGTCGTGCCTGTTCCGGCAACCGATTATTTTCCTAAAGTTTCTCTCCATCTCCCCGCTTATAATGAACCCCCCGAGATGGTCATTGAAAGCCTCAATGCGCTGGCAAATCTCGATTACCCCAATTATGAAGTCCTCGTCATTGATAACAACACCCGTGACCCTGCGATATGGAAACCGGTCGAAGCCCATTGCCGGAAACTCGGGTTTAAGTTTTTTCATCTGGATAACTGGCCCGGGTATAAGTCGGGCGCATTGAATTACGCGCTGACACAAATGGCGCCGGACACCGAACTGGTCGGCATCGTGGATTCGGATTATGTGGTTAAATCCCATTATTTAAAAGACCTTGCCGGATTTTTTAAAAACCCGAAAATGGCCTTTGTTCAAACGCCCCAGGATTACCGGGGGTTTGATGTAAAAGATTTATACGCAAAGGCCTGTTATGACGCTTACCAATACTTTTTTAAAATATCGATGGCGGCCCGGAACGAAAGGAACTCCATTATTTTCGCCGGAACCATGGGGTTGATCCGGGCCTCCGTTTTAAAAGAGATGGGGGGATGGGATGAATGGTGCATTACCGAAGATGCCGAAATTTCGCTCCGCATTTTAAATGAAGGGTATGAGTCTATCTATATCGATCAGTCTTATGGACATGGGATCATGCCCCTGAATATTGAAGGGTTGAAAAAACAGAGATTCAGATGGGCGTTTGGAGGGATGCAGATTCTGAGGAGACACTGGAAATTATTGCTCCCGCGGTTTAAAGATTTAAAAACCGGTCGACAAACCGGACTCACGCCGGGCCAGAAATACGATTATCTGGTGGGAGGCCTGCAATGGCTCAATGATCCCATCACGCTTTGTTTTTCAATGATCTTATTGATCAGCGCGGGGACTTTGATTTTTTTTCAAACCATTTTTTTACAGCCGGTGGTGGGAGCGACCCTTTATACCCCTTTTGTTTTTATTTTATTTGGAGTGATCCGGTTTCTCTGGGCCTTAAGGGTCCGGCTCGACATTACTTTCCGGCAATCAGCCGCCGCGATGATGATTTTACTCGGAATGACCTGGGTGGTTTCAATGGCCTGCCTGATGGGGTTAACCCGGAAAGAGGGAACTTTTTTGCGCACTCCCAAAAAACGGGGGAATGCCCTTCTTTTAAGAAGCCTTCAAATCAGCTCGCAGGAGTTTTTTCTCGCCTCACTCTGCGTTATCGCAAGTGTGGGATTAATGGAAAAACTCCTTTTTGGACCAAGCGGCCTGCTGATTATGGGCCTCCTCCTCTGGCAGGCTTTCATTTATGGCTCTGCTGTTTTCACCAGCGTCTGGAGTTATCAAAGCGAATCGGGGTACCACCTCCCCTATGCCGCTTTGACCTCAAAATCAACCGGATTGCGATTCGGGAATATGGTCACTGACCGGTCAGGCCAGTTCATGATTGCCGTTTTATCGATCGGGTTTATTCTGCTACTTGCCACCGCCGTCAATAACGTCCCCGAAAAAGAATTGATTTATCGCGCAAAACAGGCCTTCCTCAAAGAACCCGGGTATGGTTTAATTTATACTCCGGCAATCATCCAGATAAAGACGCAAATTTTGATGGAAGAAGAGGCGGCGCTCAACAGCAATGTGCCCTACGCTTTGTCCCTCTGGTCTCATGAAGGCATCATACGTGATGAAAACTTCACCCCCAACGATCAAAGTGATGACAGGGTTTGGAATGGTTTTGACGCCATTCAAAAACGGTATATTGAAGAATACCGCCAGCGCAAATACTTAAACCTTGTTCACCATAATATTTTCATCCGAATCGAGGAAAATATTGCGACGATCGTCAATGATCTTTCTGCCGTTATCCAGACAAAAGAGGGGCTTCAAGAGGTCGAACTGTCCAGGGGAGATCAGTGGATTTTAAAGAAGAAAGGTGAAGAATGGAAGATTGTAAGTCTGACGGTCAACCGCACCCCAAAATAATTTTTAACGGTTGAGATGAAGGTGTGCCGATTGGAGGCCGATGATCGTTTTTCCATCTTTAATCAACCCCTCTTCGATCATCTGCAGCGCCTTTTTCAGGCTGACTTGACGAACCTCTAATACTTCGCTCGGCTCCAGGTTTTGGGCGCCCGGGGTAAGGGATTGGGCAAGATAGATGTGGATGATCTCATCACAAAAACCGGGGGTGGTTAAAAAAGAGACAAGCGGATGATATTTTTCCGCCGTATATCCGGTCTCTTCTTCGAGTTCCCGTTTTGCACAGACCAGGGGGTTTTCACCAGGATTGAGCTTTCCTGCCGGGATTTCATAGATAAAACCGCCTGCCGCATATCGATATTGATAGATTAAAACGATATTTCCATCCGCGAGGAGAGGGACAACCGCGGCCGCGCCCGGATGGTGAATCATTTCCAACTCAGTTTGATGCCCGTTTGGAAGCGTCACCTGATCCAACTCAATGTTCAAAATCTTCCCCTCATACACACGTTTTCGACCGATCGGTTTTTCCATTTTATTCCCAGGTAGGTGCGCCCTGCCGGGCGCACTAAAAAAAAGAAGCCCTTTACAGGGCTTCTCTAAAAAATCCTATTAAATCCAGAAACTATTTACCGCCAAGGCTTCTTTCGTAAGCAATCGCTTCCCAGCCCTCTTCTTCATTAATCTGGGCAGGGATAACAGCGATCATCGGTGTATTGGGGCTTCCGTTTTTCAATACCCACATCATTTCACCGGGAGATCTGAGTTTATGAAACTGAGGGTTGGTGAAATTCCGGGGTGAAGGTTCCATTCCGGCTGCGGCGATGCCATCGCCTTTTCCTTCAGGACCATGGCAGGTAAAGCATATGCCTTTCGTGTTAAAAATCTCTTTTCCTTTTGCGATGACGGCCGCCGACGTTAAATCAACCGGAGATTTCATTGCTTTGGCTTTTTCAATATCTCCGGCTGGAACACGGGGCTTCGTGATATCTTTTTCCGCGCCCATTGCCAACGGAGCCATTAATCCGACAACCAGGATTCCACCTAAAATGGTTTTTGCTAAGTTCATTGAATTACTCTCCTCGTTAAAATTCAAATTAAAATTTATTTACTTTAGAAAATGAAGAAAAACTTGTTGAAATCGTTTTTTTTGATCCCCAAGAACAGCGATAGAAAGTTGTCATTGCGAGCGAAGCGAAGCAATCTCGCCATCGTGAACCGAGATCGCCACGCACCCTGCGGGCGCTCGCGATGACAGGCAAAACAAGGAGTTACAAATCCTATCGCTGTTCTTGGGAAAACAGCGATAAAATGTGACATTGCCCGCCAAAGGCGAAGCCATCTCGCCATCCTGCACCGAGATCGCCACGCGCCCTGCGGGTGCTCGCGACGACAGGCAAAAGAAAGGATTGTCAACCCTATCTCCGCCGCAAATTTCAGGTTTTTTATCCAAAACTTTTCCAGCTCCCTTTTTTAAACACAGGCTGAAGGAAAAGGTTACGGGCGATTGGGGTCAAGATAGTCCCTTAAATAATCCCCAAGGGTATTTAAGGAGAGAATGGTGAGAAAAATGGCGATTGAGGGGTAGAGAATCAAATGAGGGTAGAATTTCATGCTGCTCCACCCCTCATTTGCCAGAATTCCCCAGCTGGCAGACGGAGGCGCCAGTCCCAAACCGATAAAACTCAGCGTGGATTCCGCCAGGATAGCCGCGGGTATCCGATAGCTTAACGTCACAATCAATGGGCCCAGTGTGCCGGGAAAAATATGAAAAAGGAGAACACGATTTTGTTTGGCCCCCAGCGCAATGGCCGCGTCTACAAAATCCTGTTCTTTTAGCCTCATCACCTCGCCTCGAATCAGCCTGGCGACCGTCACCCAGCTGACAAAAGTGAGAGAAAGGAAAATCGCAAGGAAACCCCTGCCTAAAATAACCATCATCAGAATGATGAGCAGAAGATCCGGAAGCGCGAAGACAACGTCGACAAAGCGCATCATGAGGTGATCCAGGGTCTTCCCGTGATAACCTGATATCCCGCCATAAAGGGTTCCTATGATTACGGCAACCAGAGCGGAAGTTACCCCGATCGCTAAAGAAAGGCGTCCGCCAACCATCAACCGCGTGAACAGATCCCGTCCTAATTTATCGGTTCCCATCCAGTGAGCCGCCGAAGGGCTTTGGAGAAGCGCGCGGGGGTCCTGCTGATCGTAGGTAAACGGTGAGACCCACGGACCGATGATCGTTAACATGAGCAAAGCTCCCAGAAATAAAAGAGACACCCCTAAATTTTTATTTTTCATCATTTTATTCAGGGGCCCGTGCGCCCCGCTTTCAGCGGATGCTCCGATGGCCCCCGAACCCCATCGCCCCCACAGGCAAAGCCTGATGGGCGCATCATTTACTTCTAATCCGCGGGTCGATGATGGAATACATCACATCGACCCCGATATTCGCGGCAACGAGGATGACGGCATAAACCAGGGTAACCCCCATAATTAAGGGATAATCACGATTGGTCGCCGCCGTAATAAAATACCTTCCCATGCCCGGAATGGAAAAAAGGTACTCGACAATAAAGGAGCCCGTCACCAAACCGGCAAGTAAAGGGCCGGAGACCGTCACGACGGGAGAGATGGCATTTCGAAGGATATGTTTCACCATAATGACTTCTTCAGAAAGCCCTTTTGCTCTGGCGGTTCTTACAAATTCCTTCGACGAAACATCGAGGATGCTTGACCGTACCAGGCGGGCAATATAAGAGGCGGCGCCAAGGCCCAGCGTGAGAGACGGTAGAAACATATACGACCACCCTTCCCACAAGGCGGGCGGAAACCAACGCAATTGAATTGAAAAACCGAAGATTAGAAAGGACCCCAAGACAAAAGTCGGAATTGACAGCCCTCCCGACGCACTCAACATACATAATCTGTCGATCCACCGGTCTTTATAAACAGCGGCAAGCATTCCAAAAAAAAGCCCAAATCCCACTGCGACACCGAACGAAACCAAACCCAGTTTCACAGACACGGGGAAGGCCTCCGCAATAATTTCGTTGATCGATCTTCCCGGATATTTATAAGACGGGCCCAGGTCTCCATGGGCCAAACCTTTTAAATAAAAATAATACTGTTGCCACACCGGTAAATTTAGCCGGTATTTGGCCTCGACATTCGCCTGAATTTCAGGAGGCAGTTTTTTTTCCTGATCAAACGGACCGCCGGGAACAATATAAAGGATAAAAAAAGTCAAAGTCGAAACAATGAATAAAACAACCAGGGAGGATAAAAGGCGTTTAAGAATAAACTGAATCATGTCATTTTATTCAGGGGCCTTCGAGAAATGCCTTCTCAATGCCCCCGAACCCCGTCGCTCCCACAGGCAAAGCCTGATGGAAGCGCATCTATTACCTGCTGACCTTAATTTTTTTAAACGCCAACAATTCCATTGGATTGGTTTCGAGACCCTTGATATAAGGCTTCACTAAAAAATTTTGAACACTCACAAAAAGCGGTATGATCGGAACCTCTTCTTCGGTGAGAATCTTCTGGGCCTCATGATAGAGCGCGCGTCTGATTTCGGGATCCCGTTCTGAAGAGGCTTTTAGAATCAGCTGATCATAGACCGGGCTTCCCCAATGCGTATGATTATTCCCCCCTCCCGTCACAAACAAATTCATAAAGTTATCAGGATCGGGATAATCCGCTCCCCAGCCGAGCCTGAACACCTGAGGCGTGTCCGCCTGAATTTTTGTGAGGTAAACTTTCCACTCCATATTCTCCAGATGAATCGCCACCCGGAGATTCCTCTTTAACTGGGCCTGAATGTTTTCCGCAATTAGCGCGTTGACCATGTCGGTATTAAAAGCAAGGGTCACTTTCGGAAAGTTTTTTCCTCCCGGATATCCTGCCTCCGCCAGCAATTTTTCCGCGGTTTCTGGTTTAAACCGGAGCCCCGCGGCCTCTTCATATCCAAACATTCCTGGAGGGATCCAGGAGTAAGCCGGGCGCTCACCCCCCTTTAAAATGCGGGGCAGTTCCTCCCGATCAATGGCCATGAAAAAAGCCTTTCTCACCCGAACATCGTTAAACGGCGGAATCGAGGCGTTAAAACCGTAGTAATACCCTCTTAATAAAGGCTGGGTAACATATTCGGGATTTTTTTTATAATAATCAATGGCTTCCGGAGGCAGGGGAACCATGTCCAAACTCCCCGTTTCATATAAAGTAAGCGCGGTCGTTGTATTGTTAATGATAAAGACCTCTATCTTTTCGCAGAAGGGTCCCTCCCCATAATAGGATGAATTCGCCTCGAGTTTTAATTTGTATTCGTGCCGCCACTCTTTTAGACGATAAGGCCCGTTCACGACCATCTTTCCAGGATCTGTCCAATGGTTTCCGTATTTTTCAATTAAATCTTTCCTCAAGGGGTAGGTCACAGAAAAAGTGGAAATACTTGTAAAATAGGGCACTGGCTTTTTTAAGCGGACTTCCAGAATAAAGGGCTCAATTGCCCGAACGCCTACAAGCCGGGCATTTTTAAGTTTTCCCTGATTGTACGCTTCGGCGTTTTCAACATCGTAAAGGAAATAGGCATATTCGGAAGCGGTCGAGGGGTTTAAAAGCCTTTTCCACGCATATTCAAAATCATCAGCCGTTAGAGGCTTTCCATCAGACCATAAAACATCCGTTCTTAAATAAAACCGGACTCGTTTTCCATCCGGCGAGATCTCCCATCGACGGGCAATAGCAGGCCGGGGAATGAGGTCCCGGTTAAACTGCGTCAACCCTTCCATAAGATTTTCGATGATTAAAATGGATGTGCCATCCGTCGCGAGAGACGGATCAAGGGTTGGAGGCTCCGTTCCAATGCTGCTCCGAAAGAGACAGCTCTTCCCAACCAGATCGGCCAAGAACAGAGTTAGAAA
Source organism: Nitrospirota bacterium (assembly GCA_016178585.1). Taxonomy (NCBI): domain Bacteria; kingdom Pseudomonadati; phylum Nitrospirota; species Nitrospirota bacterium. The sequence continues at coordinate 20,581 of JACOTA010000025.1, read as the reverse complement.
GCTGTCATTGCGAACAAAGTGAAGCAATCTCAAGACTTTACGATAAGATTGCCACGCACCCTTCGGTGCTCGCAATGACATGATTAATAAGTGGGTGCGAAGTCTATCGCTGTTCTTGGGTAATATTACTACATTTTTTTAATTTTAGGATATACTATTACATATGATTCAGGATATCAGATTGCACGGGCAGGTGGATTCCGATATTGAGTATTATGCCACGATTGCCGGAAAAGAGATAAAAAACCTTTACTTTTTTGAACAGCAAAAAGGGAATGCGTTTTCAGGCCTCCGTTTATTTTCTCCTTCTAACGAACTTTTGATCGATCAACAACGGCTAAATTATAAAGGGAACGGCGGAAGTTTTTGTGAATATATGTTCGGAGTTAATCTCCCTTTAAAGGACATGATCCGGAAGGAAGTGGTCAACCGCCTGGTCCTTAATGGCACACACTACCGAAAAGAAACCGATTCTTTAGTGTTTTCAGATAGGACGGGCGGCAGTGAACGGTTGGTAGAAATGTTCCGTAACGGGAACGCCATTTGCAATTATTACTTTTTTATCCAGATGAACCACCCGTCGACCCCAAAAGATCAGCAGGAACATCTTTTAAAGGTGCTGGGTAAAATGATCAAAAGAACCCCGCATGTCATTGAACAAAATGATCTGGCCCTGATTAGCGAATTTTTCTCCTATTTGAACGCCCCCGATTCAACCATTTACCTGATTAAGTTTATTCACCGGAAAAACCAGGAGTATTACCAGTTCTACAAAGACCTTTACGCGGAGAAAAAGCTTCTGACGGTTCACGACCAGGCAACGCTCGATGAACTGGCAAAAATCAACCAGATTGAAAAATATCAGCAAGAACGGACCAAAATAGACGTGATTTACAAGCACCCGGATAATAAAAGACTTATCGATGAATATAAAGATATCCTCGTCGATCTTTCTTCCTCTCTCGATCTTTCTCAAAGCAAACTCGCAAAATTGAATCGTCTCCGCACCTTAAGTGTCAGAAACAACATTCCGCTTGAATTGTTTATTGCACTGGATGAGTTGTTCCTGAAAGGAAAATCAATTGAAACATCCCGCGAACCCTCCTATCTGGCGACAACCCGGGAAATTCTTGAAGGATTGTTCCTGAAGGATCAAAATGTTAAAACTTTAATTTCCAATGAAGATTTAATCCTCCTGATCAAGGCAAAACAACAATCTCTCGAAAAAAGAGACTATAGTTTTGACGGCCTCCTTCTCGATATGGGACGTCTTTGCGATGAACATGCTCAAAACGGAAACAATCCTAATATCATGGAGCGGTTTGGTTATATCATTACTTTTTTTGACCGGTATGATTCGACCTATAACTTTTTAAATCAACTTGTTTTCATGGAGGGAAACCCCGTCACCGAAAAAATGCTCCGGACCATTTACGGAAATAAAAAAGTGTTTGATTCTCTGGATCCCAAAATTTTCAAGGAAATCTTTATTGATTCGATTTTACAGGATAAGTACCTGACCAGCTACGGGAAAAAGAAAATCTACCTGGTATTCAACGGCATCAAAGAAGTGGAAAACGGAAATTTAGGCCTGAATGATATCGTAAAGCAGATCGATGAAATTAACCAGGATGCGTTGTTGTACAAGACGGCTCATTTTCATTTAAAAAAGATGATGAAAACATTTTACATCGAAATAAAATCAAAAAACGAACTGGAAAACATCAGAATCGACCTTTCAAAAGAGCTTTTAAACAAGGGCCTCATTAAAGCGGAAATGACGCCACTCCTTTTTGACAAAATTATTGCCGATATCCGGAAAGAAGCAACTTACATTTTTGAAATTCTTCCGATTGTCCTCTCCTTAAACGAAAGCAACTCCCGTGAAAAGTTTTTAAAGGAAAGCGGTCTTGACCGTTATTACGTTGAAGAACTGGAAAGGGAGTATTTCGAGGCAAAAGGATTGGACTTAAATCTGCTGGAAAAAATCCAAAAACCTAACGACTAATCTTATATTTACTTGTGTTCTTGATGGGGATGGGTGTGGTCGTGTTGATGCCTGCCCTGTCCGTGGGAATGGGGATGAGGATGAGGATGTTCCTCCCCTTTGACGTCTCCATGTTCCGCGCTGTGGTGGTCGTGCCGGGTATCTTCCGTCCCCTGATGCTCATGAAGGTGGAGGACGCCTTCATGTCGATGGGGATGTTCATGAGGAAAATCTTCGGAGATCCTTTCCTGAACCAGCATTTGCGGAGCTTTTCCTGTATTTTTCAAACTTTTAAAGACTAACACCGCCGAAAAGGTGGCCGCCGCGAAAAGAACGATCGAAGCTCCGGACGCCACATCAAGATAATAGCTGGCGTACATTCCAAAAACAGAAGTCAGCGCGCCGATGATCATTGACAAAAGGAGCATTTTATGAAAACTATCCGTTAATTGCCGGGCCGTAATCGCGGGAATAACAATTGCCGCGGCAATGAGCGTTACCCCCAGGGTTTGCATGGAAGCAATAATGGACGCGGCGAGAATTAGTGAAAAAAAAGTGTCCACCCAGGCGGTCGAAACACCATAAACACGCGCAGTTTCTTCATCAAAGGTGGTAAATAACAACTGTTTATAGAGTATAAAAATAACACCTGAAGCAAGAATAAATACTGAAAGAATAATCCAGACGTCCCCCCAGGTCACGCCGAGAATGTTTCCAAAAAGGGCGGCCTCAAAGTTCTTTGTGAAATGGCGGACCCGGCTGATTAAAGCAACGCCAATTGCAAAACTGGCCGTCGTAATGACCCCGATCGCGGCATCCGCCCCTATTTTATTTCTTCGAACGACCTGATTAATTAAAATAGCGGCAAGAAAACCCCAAAGGCCGGCGCCGACATAAAAATTTAAATTCAAAACATAACCAATAACAGCACCCCCAAAAGCGGCATGGGACAGACCATGACCGATATAACTCATTCCGCGTAATACAATATAGACCCCCAGTAACCCGCACAAGGCTCCGATTAAAGGAGCCGCGATCAGGCCGGTCCGGAAAAATTCATAATGCAAAGGAGCTAATAAAATTTCCATTTAAGTTCGCTTTTTCGGGTTTCGGATAGAAAGAGGGGTGCTGTGCGCCATCAAAACGAAGTCACCATGCCGGATGACGTTCATATCCGCCTGGTAGGTTTTCTTTAAAACAGCCGGCGTGAAAACAATTTCAGGATCTCCATGGGCGACAACCCCTTTATTAAAGCAGATGACAGAGGGAAGGTGAGCCGCTACCGCATTCAGGTCATGGGTTGTCAATAAAATCGTCATCCCCTCGTGGTTTAATTCTCCTAACAGATGGAGAACATTATGCTGGGTTTTAATATCCACGCCGGCTGTCGGCTCGTCCAAAATCAATAAAGAAGGATTGCTGACCAGAGCCCTCGCTAAAAAAACTCTCTGCTGTTGTCCTCCGGAAAGCGCCCGGATATGGCGCGTTGAAAGATCTCCCAGCCCCAAACGATCCAGAAGGGTTCGGGCATCCTGCCGGTCCTTTTTACTGGGCCAGGGGAGAAAGTTCATGTGCCTGCAGCGTCCCATCAAAACAACTTCTTCCACTGTCACCGGAAAATCCCAATCGACCGTTTCCACCTGGGGAACATAACCGATTCGAACGGTCTTGTTTCCATAAACAGATGTTCCTGAAATTTTAACCTCCCCGGACAGCGGCGGAATGAGTCCAAGAATGATTTTTAATAAAGTCGTTTTCCCTGAGCCTGTCGGTCCGACAATGCCGACAAACTCACCCTGGGAAAGTTTAAGATTAACGGGGAAGAAAACCTGAGTTTTATCATACCCTCCGACCGCCTCTTTAAGCTCAATAAACGCGTCCACCGGTTATTTTTCCTGGAATTGAATGTTAGAGGGATCGACTTTCTTAAGCAAATCGGGCTTGCCTCCTAAAGGCACCGCAATATTTTTTAGATTTTCCACCATCATCCCGATATAGGTATGTTCAGGACTTGAAAGTTCTCCGGGAAGATCATCATCCCGTAAAGTGCTTACGTATTTAACTCCCGCTTCCCGGGCAATCTGATTTAAAACCTTGCTTGGAAAAACCTCCGAACCAAAAATCGCAGGAATACGCAATAACCTGAGTTGATCGATTAAAGACGCAACGTCCCGGGCCGAGGGTTCCGAAAAGCTCGAAGGCTGAACGGCACCTACAACTGTAAATCCATAACGCGAGGCAAAATATGGCCAGGAATCATGGTAGGTCACCAATCTTCGATTGGGGGGGGGAATCGTCTGAACCGTTTCTAAAATAACTTGATCTAATTGTTTAAGTTTCTTTAAAAAAGCCTCGGTATTTTCGAGATAAATCGTCCGATGGGCAGGATCAATCTTAATAAGCTCATCCCGTATGACTTCGCTGTATTTCATCGCATAAGCCACATTTAACCAGAGATGGGGATTCGGGTCTCCCTTTTCTTTGGGAAAACTAAAGTCATAAATCCAATCTTTTTGTGAAATCACCCGTTCACCCAGTTTTACCACAGGCGCCCCCTTTTTCTTTTGGGATGAAATCAGTTTTTCCGTCGGGGTTTCCAAATTTAGCCCATTTAAAATAAAAAGATCTCCGGCGGCAATCCATTTAATATCCGACGGCGCGGGCTCAAACGTATGGGAATCGGTCCCCTCCGGAACAATCCCGTGAAGTTCGATGGACGATCCGGCGATGTTTTGGATCAGGTTTGTGATTGGCGCGACAGTTGAAACGACAAGGAGTTTTTCGTTCGCGGCGTCAGAAGGAAGAACCTTAAAAGTCAAAATAAATAGAAAAAGAAGAAATGCTGTCAACCGCATGAAATTTCCCTTTCTTTGTAACAGGCAGGCCTTTGAGCCTTCCCCGGGCAACCTCAGCGGTCACCCCAAACGAAGATCCTGGCGCCTAAAAAAAAACCATGAAGGGGCTTTGTAAATACAAACAAAGTCAATCGACCTCCATGGTCTTTCTTCGTAAAGCATTCATGCTCTACAATAATTCAGATTTTCAACCTAATTATTTTTTTCAAGAATGATCTTATGTTCAACCAAACGAATTTCTTTAATTCTTCCTGAAAATATTTTTTGTTCCCCTAAAACATTTTCCAGGTAGATTTTTCCGCCATCTTTTGGCTCCAAAACATTTACGCTTTCAAGAAAAAGCTCCTCATTTCCCTCTTTGACCATATAAGCATTCGCTTCACACATCAACATCCTCAAAAAATATAAAGAGACGTTTTTAACGTCTCCAGGTTAAAGTATCAATTTAAGTATACCGGCTAAATCCTGCTTTTATCTTATCGAAAAACAAAAAATATGTCAAGGAAGTTTGACGCTTGCCCACCCCCCGATTTTATCCGAAAGAACCGGGACCAAGGCCAGGGGAGGGGGTTGAAGCGATTTCTTGCGGTTCCTGGGGAATTTCTTCCTGAATAAACCTCGGCTCAGAGAGCGGTAAAGAATCGTCTTTAAATTCTTTTAATGTGGGTAATTCGGAAATCGCGTTTAGCCCAAAGTACTCGAGAAACTCTTTGGTCGTCCCGTATAACATCGGTTTTCCCGGCATCTCTTTTCTTCCCACGATTTTAATCATCCGTCTTTCAAGAAGGGTTTTAATCACGCCTCCGCAATCCACTCCCCGAATCGATTCAATTTCGGGCCGAATAATCGGTTGTTTATAAGCGATGATGGCAAGCGTCTCGAGCCCGGGTTTGGACAATTTTCCGGTGGTTTTAATGGTCAACAGTTTTTTGACCCAGGGAGCGTTTTCGGGACGGGTTACCATTTGAATCCCGCCGGCAATTTCCACGACTTTAATTCCATGGTCTTCCGACATAAAATGGCCCTTCAGGTTTTCGAGGGCCTCGCGAATTTCCTTTTTTTCTCCACCCGTTACCTCTTTAATTTTATCCATCGAAAGAGGTTCGGACGAAACAAACAGGAGAGACTCAATAATTTGAACGAGTTCATTCATTTCCATTAGGCATCTCCTCTATCTGATTCAGGGGCCTGTGCCACAAAGCTTGCTCGCGAGCGATTCCGCAGCGAAGCTATGTTTTTCATGCCCCCGAACCCCGCGTTACGCACTGGCAGAGCCAGTTGCTTCATTTATTTCATGAGAAACGTTCAGTTTTCGGAATCGAATTACGCCAAACTCCTCCACCTGCTGGATCTGAACCAACCTTAAGCGGCAGATCTCCAACAAAGCTAAAAAAGTCACGACAACCATATTCCGTGTCGAATCCTTTTCAAAAAGCTCTGAAAAAGTGGCACTTTCCCGGTTTTCAAGGAATTCGAGCAAGTAATGAATTTTGTCGGTAACAGAAAGGACTTCCTGTGTGACCTCGAAAACGTCCTTTTCAGGTAACCGTTCAATAACTTTCTGCAGTGCGTCAACCAGATCGAACAGGTTCAGGTCGGTAAAACAAAACTCTTCGTTCACCGGTTCTACGCCTTCAGGGATTTTTCTCCGGAAAATTTCCACCCAAAGAGATTCCCGTTCCTCAAGTTGAGCGGAGGCTTCTTTGAATTTTTTATATTCAAGAAGCCTCGAAAGGAGTTCCTCTCTGGGATCTTCTTCCTCCGTTTCATTGATTTTTTCGTCGGGCGGGAGGAGCGTTTTAGATTTGATATGAATTAAAGTCGCCGCCATGACTAAAAACTCTCCCGCAATGCTTAAGTTCAACGTTTCCATGATTTCAAGATATTCAAGGTATTGGCGGGTAATTAAGGCAATCGGGATATCATAAATATCGATCTGGTGTTTTTTAATCAAATGAAGGAGAAGATCCAGCGGGCCCTCAAACATATCGAGCTTAATTGAATAACCGGATTCTTCTTTTTCGTCTTTAAAATCCAAAAACAATATCCTTTCGAGTATTATGATACTCAGGGGGCCGTTTAGAAAACCTTATGCTTTTATATCAAGAATTTTTTAAATAATCAAGACAAACTATCTACCTATGGTATTTTGAGGAAAAATCGGGTCTATATGATGTATTATGAGGCATTTCAAATCTGCATACTTTCTCTAACTTTTTCCAACGTCTTTTCCGCTTCTATCGAGGCAGCTTTCGATCCGTTGACAATTATTTCGTCAATCTTTTCGGGGTGTTCCATCAACTTTTCCCGATTTTCCCGAATCGGGTTAAGAACAGGCTTGAGCGACCCGTTGAGAACCTGTTTGCAGTCGATACACCCGATGCCCGCCGTTCGGCATCCCTGGTCGAGTTCCGGCAATTTTTCTTTATCCGTAAGAATTTTGTGAAGGTCAAAAACAGGGCAAACGTCAGGGTTTCCCCTGTCGGTCCTCCTTTTTCGCGCCGGGTCAGTCATCATCGTTCGGATTTTTTCCCAGACCTCCTTTTCCGAGTCAGAAAGAAAAATCGCGTTATCATAACTCTTGCTCATTTTTCTTCCGTCGAGGCCTGTCAGTTTCGGAAATTTCGTCAACAAATGCATCGGATCAGGGAAAAAATCAGTCTTGTACAACGCGTTAAACCTTCTGGCAATTTCCCGGGTAAGTTCCAGATGCGGAAGCTGATCGATTCCCACCGGCACAAAATCAGCCCGGTAGATCAGGATGTCAGCCGCTTGCAAAACAGGATAGCCTAAAAAACCGTAAGTCGACAGGTCTTTATGAGATAGTTGGGATTGCTGTTCTTTATAAGTTGGAACACGCTCAAGCCATGAAAGGGGTGTGATCATCGAAAGAAGAAGGTGCAAAACCGCATGATCTTTCACCCGGGACTGGACAAACAGGGTTGCTTTCTCCGGATCGATACCCGCGGAAATCCAGTCGATGACCATTTCTTTCGTATATTTCCGAATGGAGCGGGTATCCTGGTAATTGGTCGATAAAGCATGCCAATCCGCGACAAAAAAATAACAGGCATACTCATTTTGAAGTTTTTTCCAATTTTCAAGGGCGCCCAGCAAATTACCAAGGTGAAGTCTTCCGCTCGGCTGCATTCCGCTTAATACTCTTTTTTTGTTCATAGTCTCTCTTATACCATGAAAGGGTCGACCCCTACAAAAAACCACGAAATCAAATGCATGGTTCTGAAAATCAGATGGGATGTCAGTCCCAGGGGATCGATAAAAATCAATAAAATAACAATAAAAATTCCGAACGGTTCCAGTTGGCTCAGCAGATTTGAAAACCTAACCGGGAGAAGGCCCACCATGACCCGTCCTCCATCCAACGGGGGGATCGGAATCATATTAAAAACCGCCAGAAGCACATTCCATTTGACCGCTGCAAGGAGCATTAAACCAAGCGGAACCGTAATCGCCATATCCAGTTGCGACCAGGTGGAAAAATGATTTGAGGAGTGAATATAGGCAAAGATGCCCGGATAAATTCCGGTCAGAAAACGAAAAAGCAGCCCCGCGATCAAAGCAATCCCCAGGTTTATGCCGGGGCCTGCCGCGGCAACCAAAATCATGTCTCTTTTCGGATTTCTTAAATTTCCAAAATTAACAGGCACCGGTTTGGCGCCTCCGAAAATAAACGCCCCCCGTGAAAGAATGAGGGTCATGATCGGAAAAATGACGGTCATCATCGGATCAATATGAGGAACCGGATTTAACGTCAGTCTGCCCTGAAGCCGGGCTGTGGGGTCTCCTAACTTATTAGCCACCCACCCATGGGCCGTTTCATGCAGGGTAATGGCAAATAAAATCGGTATTGCCGAAACCGCAATCTGGGCGAAAATCGGATAAAATGCCTCCATTAACCAGCCCGAACCATGACGAGAACCTCATCCGGATTAATCTTATCGCCTTCGGTGACATAGATTGCCTTTACCTCTCCTGCAATCGGGGTGTGGACTTCATTTTCCATTTTCATGGCCTCAACGATCAAAACGGTATCCCCTGCGCGGACTTTATCCCCCACCTGGATATTAATTTTCATCACCGTTCCCGGCATGGCCGCGGTGATATCACCCTGCTGGGCGGCTCTCGGCCGGGTCGATCTTCCGCCTACTTTTTTATCGATTCGCCCTTCTTCGCTTGGAACAATTTCGACTAGAGACTCAACCATCACCTCTTCAAGCTGATTATCGAGATAAATGAAATAGGGTCTGCCTCCTTCTCCCTGATGCCCCATTCCGCCCACTTTTACATGGTACGTTTCGCCATGAACCTTAATATTGAACTCACTCGGAGCGAGTACCGGAACAGGAGGCGCGGCCTGATCATTTTTAACCGGCTCGTTAATCGGTTTATTGATCTGGCCTTTTTCTCTCAAAGAAAAAAATTCGAGGGCTATTTTCGGGAATAAGGTATAGCTGATCAAGTCTTCGATATTTTTTATTTTACCCTTTAGTTCTTGCTGATTTTTTTCGAGCTCGGGTTCAAGATAATCCGCCGGCCTTCCTTCAATGATCTCTTCGTCCGAAACGGCCCTCTTTCTCACCTCTTCATTCATGGGGGCCGGGGGTTTCCCATACAACCCCTTGAGAAAATTCCGTGTTTCGGTCGTGATCACCTTATAACGCTCCCCGGTCAAGACGTTCAAGGTGGCCTGCGTCCCGACGATCTGGCTGGCCGGTGTGACCAGAGGAGGATATCCAAGATCTTTTCTGACCTTCGGAACTTCATCGAGGACCTCTTTCATTCTCCCGAGAGCTTTCTGTTCGTTGAGTTGGGAAGCCAGATTTGAGGTCATTCCCCCGGGAATCTGGTAAATCAAAACATTGGGATCCACCCCTGTAAATTCAGACTCATAAATCTTATATTTTTTCCGGATCTCCCTGAAGTACTCCGCGATTTCCGCCAAAAGGTTTAAATCCAAACCCGGATCATACGGGCTTCCCTTTAAAATATTCACGAAAACTTCCGTTGGCGGCTGAGAAGTTCCGTTCGCCAGGGAAGAAATCGCGCCATCGATAATATCAATCCCGCCTTCAATGGCTTTAATATTTGTGGCAACGGCCATCCCGCTGGTATCATGGCTATGCAGATGAAGCGGCACTGACGTTGATTTTTTAATTTTTTCAACCAGATGGGAGGCGATATAGGGCGATAAGATTCCTGCCATATCCTTTATGCAAATCGTGTCAGACCCCATATCTTCCAGCCTTTTCGCCAGATCCACAAACGTGTCGATTTGATGCACCGGGCTAACCGTATAACACAATGTTCCTTCTACTTTTCCACCATATTTCGTCACCGCTTTAATGGCCGTTTTGATATTCCTGAAATCATTTAAAGCGTCAAAAATACGAAGGATTTGAATGCCGTTTCCGATGGCCGTCTCGACAAATTTTTCAACAACATCGTCGGCATAATTACGATATCCGACGATATTCTGGCCTCTCAATAACATCTGGAAAGGCGTTTTCGGCATGACGATTTTTAATTTCCGAATTCTTTCCCAGGGGTCTTCATTTAAATAACGAAGAGCCGCGTCAAACGTGGCTCCCCCCCACATTTCAACCGACCAGTAGCCGACCTGGTCTATTTTGGGAGCAATGGGGAGCATGTCTTCAGTTCTCAACCGGGTTGCGATCAGGGACTGATGCGCGTCCCGAAGCGTCGTGTCTGTAATTTTTATCGGTTTTTTAGGCGTTTTCGGATTCAACGGGGTTCCCTTGTTCATCATGTTTTATGAATTGATGACATGGACATTCATTCTGGAATGGGCCACAATTGCGGCGGAAATAGCCAAAACAAGATCTCTCCGGTCTTCTTCTTTGCCATACACCAGCCGGTCAAAATTATTTTGAATGTAGTTGGTATCGAACGATTTATTCCTAAACATTTCATCGCGCATGATTTTTTTATAAAGGGGAATGGTCGTTTTGACCCCCCGGATGACATATTCATCGAGGCACCGGTACATCCGGTCAACCGTTTCTTCCCAGGTCCACCCTTTGACGGTCAACTTGGCCAGCAAAGAGTCATAATAAGGAGGAACCGTATACCCACTGTAGACGTTGCCATCAATGCGAACCCCGAACCCTCCAGGAGAATAATAGGCCGTAATTTTTCCCGGTGTCGCCATAAAGTTTTTTAAAGGATCTTCAGCATTGATCCGGCATTCCATCGCATATCCTTGAAATTTGATATCTTTCTGTTGGCAGGATATTGGCTCCCCGGCCGCCAGTTTTATCATCTCCTTGACAATATCGACGCCGGTCACTTCTTCGGTCACGGTATGTTCCACCTGAATCCTCGTATTCATTTCCAGGAAGTAAAAATTCGAGTGAGCGTCGACCAAAAACTCCACGGTTCCGGCAGTTACATAATTTGACGCTTTTGCGGCCGCAACGGCGGTTTTACCCATTTTTTTCCGTAACGCTTCGGTCAGGAGAAGGGAGGGAGCGATTTCAATCAATTTTTGATGACGCCTTTGAATCGAACAATCCCGCTCTCCGAGGTGAATAACGTTTCCAAAACAATCGGCCAGGATCTGGAATTCAATATGATGGGGCGCCTCAAAATATTTTTCCAGATAGACTTCCGCGCTTCCGAAAGCTGTCTGAGATTCCATCTGGATGATGGGATAATGTTTTTTTAAATCTTCTTCGTTGAAACAGACTCGAAGACCTCTCCCCCCCCCGCCGTTGGAAGCTTTTAGAATGACCGGGAATCCGATTTGACTCGCCGCCTTAACGGCATCTTCCGCCGAATCCAGAGATTCAAGAATTCCCGGAACAATTGGAATTCCCGCCTTTTTCATGGTTTGCCGGGCCTGAATTTTATTTCCCATCTTTCGGATGGTTTCAGCGCCGGGTCCTATAAATGTGATGCCATTTTCTTCACAGGCCCGGGCAAAATCGGGATTTTCAGCCAGAAAACCATAACCCGGATGAATCGCATCGGCTCCCTTTTGTTTGGCCAATTCAATAATTTTATAGATATTAAGGTAACCGGCAATCGGGCCGGGGCCCACCAAACAGGCTTCGTCCGCCTTTTTGACATAGAGGGTCGTCGCGTCAACCTCGGAATGAATCGCGACGGTAGAAATTTTCAGCTCTTTGCAGGCCCGAATGATCCTCAGGGCGATTTCTCCCCGGTTCGCGATCAAAATTTTATTAAATAAGGATTTTTTCGTCATTTTATTCAGGGGCCTGTGTCACGTTGCTTCACTTTAGCCCAAGAACAGCGATAGAAAGTTGTCATTGCGAGCGAAGCGAAGCAATCTCGCCATCGTGAACCGAGATCGCCACGCACCCTGCGGGCGCTCGCGATGACAGGCAAAACAAAGAGTTACAAATCCTATCGCTGTTCTTGGGTTTAGTTTATTTGTTGTAACCTACCATTTTTAATCTGTAGAATAAAGGGCTTTTTTTCGCCCTCTCCATCCGGACTGAAACGGTTTATTCCGGAAACGCCCTCAAAGCCGGTGATTCCCAGGAGCGAATTTCTGACCTGATTGCCCGTCGTCGCGCCATTTTTCAACGCTTGAAGAATCAGTTCCATTGCGTCGTAACTCTGAGCCGAAAAAATGGTCGGTTCGCTCTGAAAATATTTTTGATATTTCTGGACAAACCGGGAAACAACAGGTGAAGGAGATTCGTTAAAGAAACCGTCCACAAAAATCCCTCCCTCAAGGTATTTCCCGCCCGCCTTGAGGAAATCAGAAGAATTCCACCCGTTGGCGCCTAAAAAAGTTACTCCCGTCACATCGAAGAAGGCCATTTGAGAAGGAATGAGTCCTGCTTTAGTCCCTTCTCCCGGCAAAAAAACTGCGTCAAAACCAGGGGTATATTCCCGTTTGATTTGGTTTTTAAATTCTTTCCCGTCTGTTTTATCCCCCTCAATCCCGTATTTTGACAGATCCGTTTTAATAAGGTGTTTAATCTGCAAAGAAAAATCGGAAGTGTCCGGCGAATAAGTCTCCACGGCGATGATCTCTCCTCCCAAACGGGTCGCCTCCGCCGAAAACACCCTGGATAACTCTTCTCCATACGAATTGTTAGGATAAAAAATAACAAACCTTTTTAGCCCGCCCTGGGTAATGGCATAATCAGCAATTTCTTTTGCCTGAACGGCGTTTGTTAGAGCGTTTCTAAACAAAAATTTCGACCGCATCGTAATCCCTGAATGGGTCGCCGTTGGCGTAATAAATGGAAGGGAGAAGGTATCCGCAAGGCCCGACAGACTTTCGAATTCTTTGCTCAAAAGGGGGCCAATGGCCGCTTTAGGGGAGTACTCTTTAATCCAGGCTTCGATATCAGCCGCGTTTTTACCGGGTTGATTTCCTAACTCCTTAAAAACCAAACCAATAGAATCGTCATTGGTTGTTTTTTGGTATTCCCATAATGCCAGATTGACGCCATTGATCACCTGATCGGTGATTTCTTCCGCTTTTTTCAAAGAAGGAACCAAAACTCCGATAATCGTCTTATGTTTTTTTGCTTTTTCAGATATGGCGTTGAGTTTCTGCTTCAGCAGGTCAATGTTTTCACGTTTTGGAAATATTTCGAGGAAGTGTTTAATCGTTCTCTCTAAATGAAAGGTATCCTTCTCAGCGTCATAGATCGAAATGAGCTGTAAGTAAGCATCATCTCCCGGAAAACCCCTGGGATACTGGTCAATAAGGATTTCGAGATCTTTTTTTCCCAATTTTTCCTGAATCACGCTAAGAATCTTATTACGCACCCCTTGTTGTTCGGCAGAGTTCGCAAGAATTCTTAATTTTTCAAGAAGGATCCCGATGCCCTTAACCCATTCCTCTTTCCTGACGCTGATCTCGTAAAGTTTGTCATAAATTTCATTTTGTTTCTGTGGGTCCGTGGTCTCTTCGGAAAGTTCTTTAAACAGGGATTGAGCCTGGTCCCACTGACCCAAATCAAAAGAAATATAGGCCACCTGGGAAAAAGCCTGCGGATAATAAGATGAGCCCTGGAAATGGTCTACAATTTGTTGATAAGACTCTTTTGCCTCCAAAAGATGACTCCGTTTAAAATGAGCTTCTCCCAGAAAAAAGCAGGCTTGATCTCTTTTCAAAGAATCCGGAAATTTACCAATAAAATCGGTTAATTGAATGATCGCGTTATCAAAGTCCCCCCCCTGAAACGTATTCAAGGCGGTTCCTAATGCGAGGGTTTCATCCGCCACGGGAGGGGCACCCCATCCCATCGGAGGAAAAACCAGATAGAAAACACCAAAACAAAAGCATATCTTAAAAAACAAAACCGTTAATTTACGCATGGATTACCCTTAAGAATTAAATTTGATATAGTTGGTAGGAAGACTAGAGCCATTTCCAGAATATTCAATTCGGTCTAAGTAAATTTGGCCATTGGTTATATCTTTGTTGTAGACAAAATTCATAAAGTTTCCGTTCGTATCGATTACCTTATCCAGACACCATTTGAAAATCTGCGCTGAATTAGAGGGATTATCCTGGCGCGAAGCTGAGCTTTCTCCAAAAAGATATATCACTCCGTTTTTATCTTGAACTTCCCATCCTTGAGTTAGAGGGGTTATTCTATAAAACTTCCCTTCGATCTGGGCCCGATACTCTCCATTGGAAATAGGCACAAGTTCGACGTTATAACCCGGTAACCGTAAAACAAAGTCTGCTGAAGCATAGTCAAGCCCTAATCTGGTCTTGCGCTCAATCGATCCCACTTCCAGTTCCCAGCCCAAACCTATCCAGCCATTTCCATTTCCACTGCGATAGGTCAGGTTTAAGTCAGGAGCCATCCCTTTTCGGCCCGGAGGAACCTCTATTGGCAGGTTATATGACAATGTGCCTGTAAATTGATCTTGCGTACTGGTGTCTCCTCTTTGGATATAATCCCCGGGAGGGATGGACAAAGTCAGTTGAATTGCATTATCGGTCAGTTCAGCATGACTATTGGTTATGAAAAGGAAAGAGGGAATAAAGAAACAAAAAAAGGTAAATAACAGAGCTTTTTTTCTTATGAATGAGTTTGAATTAATCTTAAATGAACCGAATTGTTTCAACATAAATCCTCATAATTTAAAAGCCAATTTGAATAAAAACAATTTATTGAATTTGACTTATAAAAGCCCTAGTCTCAACGACTTGGTCTATCACTTTATTTTTTTCAATTTTAGGGCCAAAAATGGATTTACTTTCCATTTTACTTAACTCCTCAAATACAGGAATCCGGTCTTTAAGCACAACTTCTCCATTTTTATCAATCATTTGAAACTCGACTTCCACTAGACAGGTTGCGTTATTTAAATTTGTCACGGAGACATACCACAATATTTGTATTGATTCGCCATAATCAAACCCTTTTTCCCATTTAACTTCATTTATCTTTATTAAATCTTTTTGGCATTTTGGTGATGAGGGTTGACTGACAATCGGTATCTTTTTAATACTTGCCAAAACCCGGTCAATTTCCTTCTCATAAAGGGAATACTTTTCTTTAATGATACTAAACTGAATCGTGATCAACCCCTGCGGAGAATACAACTGGGTTACATGAAGGACCAAATTACAATCAGATCCTGAACCAAAAGGGGTACAGACTACGGTTTGGATCCCTTTCCAATCGCTAATCGACACAGTTCTTGATTGATGGACCTTTGCTTTTGATCCGCCTTTAACCTGTTGCTCTAATGTTTTTAGTTTCTTTGTAAGGTCTTCTGAATTTGGAATTTCAGTAAAAGACTTATCAAATTCTATGAATAGACTCAGCAAAGTTGGATCAACATTCAGTTTCTCAGGAACAAAAACCACTACACGGTTATCTTTATTTTTCTGATGGGACTCCTTTGTAAGTTCATCGGAGCCCGCTTCATCCATCCTCCATCCACCCGGAGGGGTAATCGAAAAACCAAAGTCTGGTTCTGAAAAGGTTTCCAAATCATACTTGGGAGTGGCGTCCACAGTTTTTAACCTCATAAATAAGCCAGTCACCATAAAAATGAAAACTGGAAAAAACATCACGTTCAAATTAATCTTTTTAGGGTCGAATAGATTCATTAATTCACCTATCGTCTTTAGGTTTATTGGCGGAACCCGCGTTTACTTTTTCGTGTCCAAACACTTCTTTGTACGCCTCAGGAAGCAATTCCTGAAGAAGTTTGCCACCTTGTCCTCGTATGCCCAACCGGAAACCGCCGAAAGAACAACCATAATAAGAACAATAAAAACATTACGCATAGACGATTCCTTTGCCCTTTCCAAAGGAAGATTCCTATTACTGGTCTAGTGTGGGATAGGTAATCTGAAAGACCAGCTTTCTAATCCGTCAACTGTTGGGCGGCTTTTTAAGGTAGACTCCAATCCCTTCCAATTGCTTGACGGGATCCCACTCAGGAGGGGGATGACTAATTCCAGTTTCTTCATTCCTCCATTTCATCCCTTTTTTTATCCATACTTTCCGCCATTGCTCATATGAATAACCTTGAGCATCGTCTGTATACCCGAACTCAAAATCACAAGAAGGGCATATCTCGTAAGAACCCCCGCCTGATTCACTTCGAGGAAGTTCATTAAGATTTGGAAATCCACAGACCGGACATGTGTAAATCATGGACTCTTTCCCTGAAAATTAAAGGGTTCAACCCCTGGTTGTCGATCAAAATAGCTTGGACTGGGAGGTTTAAAAAACGTCGCCGTGGTTCCATCGGGGTTAAAGGCAAACGAATTAGTCTCCGAATCATACATTCGAATGACCCCGGTTTTAGGATCTATCTTGGTTGGCAAGCCTTGTATTTGACCTTGTTTAAAGAAATCTGATGCTTTTTGAGCATATTCCGCTTCGCTTTTGGCACCAAAATCAGCCGCGTGATCCTTGAAATGAATCTCAAGGGTCGCTGGATTTCCCCATGTTTCAAACTTACTTGCTAGCTATTTTGTGCCCTTGGCGAGACTGTTTGAACCAATAGGAACAGGAGATTCTGCTTGAATAATTTCTCCAACTGTTGCCTTTACCCCCGCTTGTATTCCTTCTTTTACAAATGCCGAGGCCCCGGCAAATCCTATTGTGGCACCGGTTACTAAACTCCCAAAATGGTCTAAAACAGATGGGCTTTGAACAATTTCATTTTCAGTTTTAGGGCCATTAGCGATATCCGGGGTGTGAAAGGCATCCCAGGCAAATGCAGCCGCACCTGCGACAAGGAAAGGAATAAATGCAAAATGACCGTTCGGATCAACAAATTTAACCGGATTATCTAATGCATGACTGTAGCGGTTGAGTGTTTGAGGGTTTTCTAGACGTGGATCAATCGTATCCGGGCTAATAAACCTAGCCAAAATCGGATCGTAATACCTCGCGCCATAAAAATATAACCCCGTTTCATCATCATATTCCTGCCCGGTAAATTTATGATGAACGTCTATGGAAGCAATGGGCTTCGCTCTTATCTCTCCATACGGGTAATAGGCCAGATATTCGGAAACCGCTCCATTCTTGAGTAAGGGGTCTTATTCTGTAAAACTGACCGTCCTCAATCAACGCATGATACTCCCCATTAGAAACCGGCACAATTTCTCCACTCATTCCTGGCATCCGTAACACAAAATCGGTAGAGGTTGAAGCATAATCAAGCCCTAACCTGGTATTACGCTCTATTGAGCCGACTTCCAGTTCCCAACCGAATCCAACCCATCCATCGCCATTGTTGCTACGATAGGTCAGATTTAAGTTTGGTGCCATCCCGTTTCTCCCTGGAGGAGTTTCAATAGGAATATTGTGTTCTAAGGTTCCGGTAAATATTCCCGCAATACTCGTCTTCCCGCGATTATCAATTCCATCGGGAAATATGGATGAAGAAGATTGAATATTCGTGAAAAAATCATCATCAGCATAACTATCCATTATGCTAAATAATGATATAGCCAAGAATCCAAGGAGGAAGAAT
Organism: Nitrospirota bacterium; assembly: GCA_016178585.1. Classification (NCBI taxonomy): domain Bacteria; kingdom Pseudomonadati; phylum Nitrospirota; species Nitrospirota bacterium. The sequence goes on along the minus strand of JACOTA010000025.1, from coordinate 2,752 downwards.
AATTTGGATAATTTTCTTTTTATAGATTGCCTGTTAATAAAATATAAAAGACTTTCCATAATCCTATACATACCTTCTTTCCCCGTCATGATTCCTCATCTTTGGAATTACTTTTAAAATAAAAATGAATTATTATGCCCACCAACGTGCTGGATTTCCAAGTTTATCCCATCGAAAGTTCTTAGGTATTTTCTTCGTTAAATTTCCATTTATCATGAGTTACAATGATTTGGCTGATATCCTCTTCTGTGAATGGTATATCTTTCATTCCTTTAATGCCCGTTATACATGCTGACTGAAGAACTATTACTTTGTCATATCTTTCCCCACTCTTTAGACTCCAATCCCTTCCAATTGCTTGACGGGATCCCACTCAGGAGGAGGATTGCCGATGCCAGTTTCTTCATTCCTCCATTTCATCCCTTTTTTTATCCATACTTTCCGCCATTGCTCATATGAATAGCCTTGATCATCGTCGGTATACCCGAACTCAAAACCACAAGAAGGGCATATCTCGTAAGAACCCCCGCCTGATTCACTTCGAGGAAGTTCATCAAGACTTGGAAATCCACAGACCGGACATGTGTAAATCATGGACTATTTCCCTGAAAATTAAAGGGTTCAACCCCTGGTTGTCGGTCAAAATAGCTTGACTGGGAGGTTTAAAAAACGTCCTCGTTGTTCCATCGGGGTTAAAGGCACCAAACGAATTAGTCTCCGAATCATACATTCGAATGACCCCGGTTTCAGGATCTATCTTGGTTGGCAAGCCTTGTTTTTGACCTTGTTTAAAGAAATCTGATGCTTTTTGAGCATATTCCGCTTCGCTTTTGGCACCAAAATCAGCCGCGTGATCCTTGAAATGAATCTCAAGGGTCGCTGGATTTCCCCATGTTTCAAACTTACTTGCTAGATCTTTTGTGCCCTTGGCGAGACTGTTTGAACCAATAGGAACAGGAGATTCTGCTTGAATAATTTCTCCAACTCTTGCCTTTACCCCCCGCTTGTATTCCTTCTTTTACAAATGCCGAGGCCCCGGCAAATCCTATTGTGGCACCGGTTACTAAACTCCCAAAATGGTCTAAAACAGATGGGCCTTGAACAATTTCATTTTCAGTTTTCATCCATCCTCCACCCGGTTGGGGGGATAACGGAAAAACCAAAATCTGGTTCTGAAAATGTTTCCAAATTATACTTGGGAGTGGCGTCCACAGTTTTTAACCCCATAAATAAGCCAGTCACCATAAAAATGGAAACTGTAAAAAACATCACATTTAAATTAATCTTTTTAGGGTCGAATAGATTCATCTCTTCACCTATCGTCCTTACATGCGTGAAAGTCTTGCAATCACGTATTAAATGAAACGAATCTTTTCAACATAAAACCTCATATTTTAAAAACCGACTTAAATAAAAACGATTTATTGAATTTGACTAACGAGAGCTCGAATTTCAACGACTCTTTCTAACAATGCTTTTTTAACATCTTCAGTATCCGAAACTGATTTGCTCTCTTTTTTCTTTAGTTCTTTATAACCCAAGGACTGGGTCTTAACTATAATTTCTCCATTTTTATCAATCATTTGAAAAACGACTTTCACCATGCAAATCGTGTCGTTTAAATTAGTTAAATTAGCCTTTATCAAAATCTCTATGGAAGAAAGGTAATCCATTCTTTTTTCCCAGTTCACTTCCGTAATTCTTATTGCATTTTTCTGACATATTGGCAAAAGTGGTTTGCTAACCATGGGAATCTCCTTAATACTAGTCAAAACCTGATCCACTTCTTTTTCATAGGACGGGTACTCTTCTTTACTGATATTAAATAAAATTGTAATCATCCCCTGAGATGAATACAGTCTTGTCACGTGTTGTACCAGGTTGCATGTGGGTCCGCTTGGATAAGAAGTACACATTACGGTCTGGATTCCTTTCCACCGACCAATCGACAATGTCTGTGATTTATAGACATTTCTATCATCCTTCGAACCTCCACCATACTCCATCTCCAATTGGCTTAAGTCTTTTGTAAGACCTTCCAAATCAGGAACTTGCACGTTGGACTTATCAAACATAAGCATTAAATTAAGGTGCATTGGCTCAATATTTCGTTTATCAGAAATAAAAACAACACCGTAATTATTTTTATTGTTTTGATGAGTCTGAGAAGTAAGCGTTTCGGACCCATCTTTATCAATAACCCATCCATGAGGAGGAGTTATCGAAAAACCAAAATCTGGCTCTGAAAAATCTGCCAAATCATTCTTAGTAGCTTCTGCAACTTTTAAACCTGTAAATAACCCGTATGCCACAAAAACTGTAAAAAACGTCAAACTCAATTTAAAATTTATATAGTCAAATATATTCATCAACTCACCTATCATTTTCTTTAATAGCGGGACCTGCGTTGACTTTTTCATTTCCAAAAACTTCTTTGTACGCCTCAGGAAGCAATTCCTGAAGAAGTTTGCCACCTTGTCCTCATATGCCCAACCGGCAACCGCCGAAAGAACAACCATAATAAGAACAATAAAAACATTACGCATAGACGATTCCTTTGCCCTTTCCAAAGGAAGATTCCTATTACGGGTCTAGTGTGGGATAGGTAATCTGAAAGACCAGCTTTCTAATCCGTCAACTGTTGGGCGGTTTTTTAAGGTAGACTCCAATCCCTTCCAATTGCTTGACGGGATCCCACTCAGGAGGAGGATTGCCGATGCCAGTTTCTTCATTCCTCCATTTCATCCCTTTT
>JACOTA010000024.1 GCA_016178585.1 Nitrospirota bacterium | reverse complement strand
CCCAAGACCAGCGATAGACTTCGCACCCACTTATTAATCATGTCATTGCGAGCACCGAAGGGTGCGTGGCAATCTTATCGTAAAATCTTGAGATTGCTTCACTTTGTTCGCAATGACAGCTTTCTAACTCTGTTCTTGGGTTGATCATTTGATCATTTAGGCTGAAATCGGATTTCGGTATCGATCAGTCAGGCAGACGGGAACATGACCTTTTTGAACTTGAAAAGATTCTTGGCCAATTTAAAAAGGGAGGTCTTTTCCTTTATTTTTTGCCACATCTTTTTCTGGATGTCTCCTTTAGAATCGGTTGAAATGGTAAAATAATCCTTAAGCAAGTCGAGAGCCAGGTCCGGGTATTCCTTGAAAAATTCCGGGCTGGAATGTGCCCATCGGGCTATCCCTGCGTATCTTTTTAAATCTTTCATCACGAAACTTTGTTCAAGTTTGTCGATATAGCGGTTAAGAAAACTCCCCGAAAAGTCCCCTTTTTCTTTGGCTTCCACTGCCGTTTGCCCCGCCAGCATGCCTGAAGCCATCGCCAGGTTGGTCCCTTCATGATATAAAGAACTGTTGACCAGATGGGCGGCATCCCCCGCCAGCATCAGGCCATCCATGACCATTTTTGGGATCTGGTGATACCCGCCTTCCGGAATCAAATGAGCCGCGAACTCTTGTGTCTCCGCCCCTTTAATCAACGGACGAATAACCGGATGATTCTTGAACCGGTCAAGCAAGGCATTGGCATTCATTTTTTGATCGATTAATGATTCAATGGTGCATCCCAGGCCCACGGATAGTGAATCTTTATTGGTATAAATAAAAGCCGATCCGATCAGGCCGTTTACGGCTCCGCCAAAGAACTCATAAGCCGCCCCTTCCCCCTCTTCCAATTGGAAACGGTCATTAATGGTTTCTTTTGGGAGAGCCATCAGCTCCTTGACCGCCACGGCTATGGTTTTCGGAGGATATTTTTTTCGTAAACCGAGCTTTTCTGACAAAAAAGAGTTGGCGCCTTCGGCACAAATAACAAGGTCTGCCCGAAGGTCTCCCCCCTCTCTTCCGGCACGGACACCGACAACCTTCCCATCTTCAACCCATATCTCTTCCACCAGGGTTTGGGGAATGACCATGGCTCCCGCCTCTTCGGCCTTTTTGGCAAACCACCGGTCAAACCGTGATCGAAGAGCGGTAAAACTATGATTAAAGGGGGGGTGATTAAAACGGTTTTCTTTGAAACTAAAAGCCGATTCCGCGGAATCTGAAAGAATTGAAAAACGACGAGAAATAACGGACCGTTCCAGGGGGGCCTCTTCCCAGAATTTGGGAATCAATTCATTTAAAATCGGGGTGTAGAGGATTCCGCCAAAAATGTTTTTGGCACCGGGAAACTCCCCCCGTTCAAAAACAACGGTTTGGAGGCCTGCCCGGGCGCAAACCAGCGCCGCCGCCGACCCTGCGGGTCCTGCCCCAACGATAATAACATCAAATTTTTCTTCCGCCATTTACTTTAGCCCCGCTAAACGAATACAAACGTAAAAATAATTGTGACATGTTTCTTGTAAGGGGCAACCCCCCGTGGTTGCCCAGGGCAGGCACAGGGGCCTGCCCCTACGAGAAAACCTTCGTCAAGATCCTTCTTTTAATTTTTTAAATTCTTGTGTTAAGAGTGGAACAATTTCAAACAGGTCTCCGACAATGCCGTAATCCGCTATTTTAAAGATAGGAGCCTGAGAGTCTTTATTAATCGCCACAATCGTTTTGGCGGAAGACATTCCCGCCTGATGCTGAATCGCTCCCGAGATCCCGCACGCGATATAAACGAGGGGAGACACGGTTTTCCCGGTAAGACCGACTTGATAAGAGTGAGGTTTCCAGCCGGCGTCCACGGCCGCTCTTGAAGCTCCGACCGCGGCGCCCAAAACTTCGGCCAGCTCCTCGATGAGCTTGAAATTCTCCGGGCCTTTTAAACCCCTTCCTCCCGACACAATAATCTGAGCTTCCGTTAAATCAACTTTTGATTCAACCGTGGCAACGATTTCCTTGAGTTTCACCCTGAGATCAAAAATATCAGAAGGAACTTCAATTTTCTCGATTTTCGGCTTTTTTGAACTTTCTCCCTGAAACGGCGCGAAAACATGAGGTCTGAGGGTTAGAATTTTGGGCCGGACTCCGCCAAGATCTAACTGCGCATTGAGCTTTCCGGCATAAACAGGCCTGATCACGTTTATTTTTTTTTGCGGATCCAATTCAATGGAGGTGCAATCCGGCGAATAAGGGGTTCCAGTTCGTGCGGCAATTTTAGGACCCAGGTCTCTACTCATCGCCGAAGCCCCGAATAAGAGAAGCGAGGGCATTAGTTTTTGAATCAGATTTGCCAATATCCGGGAGTAAGCCTCCGAAGAATACTGCTCCAGTCTCTGATCATCGGCTAAATAGATTCGGTCCACGCCGGAAATTAACCCGGCTAATTCCTCCAGACGGCTTCCAACGACCAAAACGGAAAGTTCCTCGCCTAAAGCGCGGGCAAGCCGTGTTCCCTCTCCCAGCAATTCCATGAGAGCGTTTTTTAGTTTTCCATTCCTTTGTTCAGCGAAAATCAGGATGCCAGGCATAGATTTTTTCCGTACTATAAAACTTTGGCTTCTTATCCTATTTGTATTCAGGGGCCCGTGCGCCCCGCTTTCAGCGGATGCTCCGATGGCCCCCGAACCCCGCGTTACGCACCGGCCAAGCCGGTTGCTTCACTCAGGTGTTGAACCAGTTCCTTAACCGCTTCCGCCGGCGGGCCTTCGATTATTTTCCCCGTGGTCCTGGTTTTCGGCGGGAATAGTTTCACGATTTTGACCAGCGCGGCGGACAAACCCACGGTTTTTGGATCTAATTTCAGCCCCTCGTGATTGATCTCCGCCAGGGGTTTGGATTTGGCCTTCATAATTCCCGGCAGCGAGGGATACCGCGGCTCATTTAAACCTTTTTGACAGGTGATAACCGCGGGCAAAAGTATTTCCAAAATTTCGTCGGCGCCTTCAATCTGCCGATGGGCAATCATTGACTTCTGATCAGGGGAAATCTCCAGTCTATTGACGACCGCGCCATGAGGAAGTCGAAGTAACTCGGCAACCATAATACCCACCGCCCCCATATCGTCATCGATGGCCTGTTTTCCGAAAAAAATTAAATCAAACGGCGTCATGTGGACATAGGCGGCAATGATCCTGGCGATTCCTAAAGAATCACTATTTGAAAAAAGAGGGTCATAGAGCAAAACCGCCCGGTCGACGCCCATGGCAAGAGCGACGCGGAGGGTCTCAGCCGCTGTGGCCGGGCCTACGGACAGGACTGTAATGTCAACAGATCCCAACCGTTCCTTAATCCGAATGGCTTCCTCCACGCCATATTCATCGTAAGGGTTGACCACATAGGTCAAATCGGAAGTGTCTATTCCGGTTGGGTCTTTACCCACTTTTATTTTACTTTCGGAGGATGGAACCTGCTTAAGGCAGACTAGAATATTCATTCTATGAAAGCAAAACAGCTGGCTTTGCCCAGTGACGGACTTGGGAATGGTCGTAGTTAGACCGAGCGTAGCGCGGGGTTCGGGGGCATCGGAGAATTTCACGAAGTGAAATCGCACGGACCCCTGAATACAAATAGATATACTCGGGAGCGGATTTTTCGAATTCTTGTAATGTTTCTTGACTGATTCCCTCGTCAGCGCCCCGAATTTGGCCGGTCTGAAGGTCAACCCAATAAAGATATCGCCGGTCATCTACCTGCATTTTGACCGTAATTTGAACAACCCAGAAGCCTTTCCTGATTCTTCCGGCTTCCCAAACCACCTGAGTCTCACCGTTAGAATCGAGCCGTTCTTCAAGCCAGGATTTAAAATTAACAGAGTGTTTTCCGGCCCGGTAATTCTGCACAGACCTGATGGCCTTTTGTTTGGCAAATAAATCACTGCACGAGGTCAGCACCATCATCATAAAAAAAAGGAGAATGACTTTTTTAACCCATTGTCTCATTGATTTTTGTCCGTTATTTATCCTGAAACCTGGGTTGACGCTTCTCCAAAAAAGCCTTTATTCCTTCGCTTTTATCTTCCGTCTCGCAAAGGTCGCCAAAGTTTTTAGATTCCAGCCGCAAACCTTCTTCGAGCGTCACGCGGGTCCCCGCATCCATGGCATTCATCGCTTTTCTCACGGCCACCTGCCCCTTTTGAGCAATTTTTTTGGCCAAACCCGTCGCCTGTTTCATTAACTCTGCTTCCGGAACGACTTTGTTGACAAGACCAATTTCCTTTGCTTCGGGGGCCGTAATCATATCACCGGTTAAAATCAACTCCATGGCTTTCGCCTTTCCGACAATTCGGACCAACCTTTGCGTCCCTCCAAAACCTGGAATAATTCCTAAATTAATTTCGGGTTGGCCAAAACGGCCCCGTTCTGAAGCGATTCGCATATGACAGGCCATTGCCAGCTCAAGGCCTCCTCCAAGACACCACCCGTTAATTGCGGCAATGACAGGTTTTTCCATTTTTTCAATTTTATTTAAGATACTCTGCCCAAGGGCGGTAACCTCTTCCCCTTTTTTTGCTGAATTAATAGAGGCAATTTCCTTGATATCCGCCCCTGAAATAAATGCCTGGCCTGCCCCCGTAAAAACAATCGCCCTGACGTTCTGGTCTTTTTCCAGTTCGGTAAAAACCTGTTCAATCTCCCTCATGACCGGAGTTCCCAGGGTATTGGCAGGAGGATGATTGATGGTTACCCCCGCAATATGATCTTCAACGGTATAATTAATAAACTGGTTTGCCATAAATAACCTCCTCTACTGAACCGAATACAAAAACAATTGTGAAATGTTTTTTTGTAGGGGCGACCCCCTGTGGTCGCCCTGGGCAGGCACAGGGGCCTGCCCCTACAAACGAAATACAATAATATTTAATAGGTAAAAAAACCTTTTTTACTTTTCACCCCTAAATAGCCCGCTCCCACCATCTTTTTTAGCATGTAAGCCGGCCAAAACCTTGGCCCCAACGATTGGGCCAGTTCTTCCAATTTAGATAAAACCACATCGATTCCGATCTGATCCGCATAATGCAAAGGCCCTCCCTTATCCTGCGGAAATCCGACACCGGCCAACATGGCAACATCAATATCGCTGGCTGTGGAAATTCCTTCCTGAAGAGCAAACACCGCCTCATTAATCATGGGGTAAATAAACCGTTCCACGGAAACCGGCGTGGGTTTAATGCCGTGTTGATTTTGCTCATTCTTGATAATCCTTTCCAGCTCTTTATCCTTACCGGGATCCATACTGTAAAATCCCACCCCGTTTTTTTGTCCAAACCTCTTCGCTTTGACCAGTTCATGAATCAAGGGAGCCGGGAACATCCGGGGACCGTATGCTTCATACAGAATGTGAGACACTTTTTCTGAAATATCAATCCCGATCATATCGGATAAGGTAAAAGGCCCCATCGGCATGCCGATTTTAAGAACCATTTCGTCAACCTCTTTCATCACCTGGAGAGGTTGAGTGCTTTCACGGAGCGCAATGGCCGCCTCATTAAGATAAGGCATGAGCAACCGGTTGACCAGAAAGCCCGGACACTCCTGAACCTTTATCGGGATTTTTCTCAAGCTTTCTGACAAAGCCACGACGTCGTCGATCGTTTCAGTGGATGTCCCGAGGCCGGGAATAACTTCAACCAGCTTCATGACATGGGCAGGATTGAAGAAATGCATTCCGATGACTTTATCCTGTTTTTTAACCGCAGACGCAATTGCCGAAATTGAAAGTGAAGAGGTATTCGTGGCAAAAATGGTCCCCGCCGGACAAATCCCTTCCAGCTCCTGGAACAGCTTCTGTTTAACGCCCGCGTCCTCGTAAATGGCTTCGATGACAATATCCACATCGGAGAAATCATCGTAGGTTGTGGAACCGCTCGCCAGCGCCATTTTTTGATCCATTTCACCGGCAGTCATTTTTCCTTTTTCGACTCTTCCCCTGTAAATTTTCCGGATGGTCTCCATTCCTTTTTGAACGGCTTCTTTATTCGTATCTTTTAAGATAACGGGCAGCCCGGAATAGGTAATCACTTGAGCGATCTGGGCGCCCATGGTACCGGCACCGATCACGGCGGCTTTATAAATATACATACGCGCTCCTCTATTTTCTTTCCAGTACCATGGCGGCGCCCATTCCTCCCCCCACACAGAGCGAGGCAATCCCCAGCGTCAGGTTGCGCCTTTTCATTTCTCTTAACAGATTGATAATCAATCGCGCGCCGCTCATTCCAACCGGATGCCCCAGGGCAATAGCGCCGCCATTGACATTCACAATTTCCCGATTCAATTTCAATTCCCTCTCGACCGCCAGATATTGAGCCGCAAAAGCTTCATTGACTTCAATCAGCTGAATGTCGGCTAAAGTTAATCCCGACTTTTCCAAAGCAAGCGGAATCGCATAGGCGGGACCGATTCCCATCCGCTCAGGTTCGACACCCACAAATCCAAAAGAACGGATCGTTCCGAGGATTTCATGCCCCAATGATTTCGCTCTATCCTTCGACATGACCAGCGCCGCGGCGGCTCCGTCATTCAGAGGGCAGGAATTTCCGCCGGTTACAGTTCCTCCTTCTTTAAAAATAGGAGGGTAAAGGGCCAATTGCGCCACGGTGAGGGCAATATTCGGGCCTTCATCCTGAGCAAAAAGCTCCGGGGTAACGTCCCGGCCAGCCGCTTTTTTAGGAATGGAAACCGGAACGATCTCATCCTTAAATTTTCCTTCACGAATGGCGCGAAAGGCTTTTTTATGGCTTTCAACCGCAAATTTATCCTGTTCTTCACGGGAAATTTTATATTCTTCCGCCAGATTTTCTGCGGTTTGTCCCATGAGTTGCCCGCAAAACGAATCGGTTAGCCCTTCCCAGAGGGCATCAATAAAGACTCCCGATTTTAACCGTTTTCCCCACCTCATGTCCCTGGAGACATAGGGTGAATGGCTCATGCTTTCCGTCCCGCCGATAATTTGAATGTCCGCGTCCCCGGACCTGATATTCTGGTATCCATTGGCAAAAGACTGCAATCCGGAGGCGCAATTTCGCGCAACCGTGTACCCTGGAACCCTTAACGGTATTCCGGCCATCAGCCCGATGACTCTTCCAATATTGGTGGCATCGCTATATTGCCCAACACACCCGAATATCAATTCATCAATCGAGTTCGGGTCAATCTTTGTCCTGTTGATTAATTCCCGAACGGCAATTTCCCCGAGCTTTTGGGCCGTCACGTCCCTTAGCGCTCCGCCAAACAGGCCGACAGGGGTACGGACGCCGTCTACGATTACAACTTCCTTCATGGCAAGGTCCTCTGATTTTATTTTATTTCTTTTTCTTTAATTCCTCTTCCAATAATATCCGGCGCAAAACTTTCCCGACAATTGTTTTTGGAAGTTCTTTTCGAAATTCGATTAATTTCGGCACTTTAAATTTGGCAAGATTTTTTCTGCAATGGGCTAAAATTTCCTCTTCGGCAGCCGTTTCCCCTTCATTGAGAACGATATAGGCTTTAATCATCTCAACGCTAAAAGGATCAGGCAACCCCACAACGACCGCATCTTTGATTTTGGAATGCTGATAAAGCACCTCTTCGACTTCCCGGGGGTAAACATTTTCGCCGCCCGTTTTGATCATATCTTTTTTGCGGTCGACAATATAAAAAAATCCATCCTCATCCATTCTGGCCATGTCGCCTGTATAAAGCCATCCGTGTCGGAGGGTCGAAGCGGTTTCTTCAGGCCGTTTCCAATAACCCTTCATGACCTGCGGTCCCTTGACGACGAGCTCTCCAATTTCTCCAGGAGGGACGTCGTTTTCTCCCTTCTCAAGATCGACGATCCGGGCATCGGTCAATGGGAGGGGAAGTCCGATCGTTCCCTTTTTTCTCATCCCGTTGATGGGATGGCAATGGGTCACCGGAGAGGACTCCGTCAGACCATACCCCTCGACGACCTTCCCATGGGTTAACGATTCAAATTTTTCCTGGACTTCAACGTGAAGAGGCCCTCCCCCGCTCACGCAGATTTTAATGGAGGACAAATTTCTTTTTTCAATCCCGGGAAAATGGTTGATGGCGACATACATCGCCTGAACACCTTGAAAAACGGTCGCTTTATGCTTTTCGATATTCTTCAGCACGTCCTGGGTTTTAAACCGGGGCACCAGCACCAGACTGCCGGCAAGATAGACGGCCAGATTCATACACGCGGTCATTCCGTAAACATGAAAAAAGGGAATCACCGCCAGAAAAGTTTCCTTCCCTTCCTTTAAGCCGGGCATCCATGTTCTGCATTGAACGGTATTGGCGACCAGGTTTGTATGGGTTAAAATCACGCCTTTGGCGGTCCCGGTGGTTCCTCCGGTATACTGCAATAACGCGATATCTTCAGGTTTAACCTCCTGACGACTCAATTGGGGGGAGGCATTTTTAACTAAAGTCATGAAGTCATGGATAAAAGGCTGTTTTTCAACCTTAATCCACTGTCCTTCCTTTTTGGCCTTTAAGGGATAAAGCAACTTCAAAAGGGGAGGCAAAAAATCGGCGATCCGGCAAAGAATAATCTGACGAAGCTTCGTCTTTTCCATCACCGCTTTAATCCTTGGATAAAACAGATCCAGCGCAATGATAATTTCAGAATCGCTGTCCTTTAACTGGTGTTCGATTTCACGTTCAACATAAAGGGGATTGGTTTGGACGGGAACCGCTCCGATTTTCAACGCGCCATAATAAGCAATGACGCATTGCGGAATATTCGGAAACATGAGGGTGACCCGATCCCCGGCGCGAATACCGAAACTTTTTAAAACATTTCCAAAGCGGTTGCTTAAATCATCGAGTTCGGAGTAGGAAACCGTTTTGCCATAAAAGATAAGAGCCGGGTTTTCAGGATATTTTTTTGCGGAATCAATCAGAATTTGGTGAAGAGGGATGGAGGGAATTTTGATCTCTGGAGAAACGTCTGAATCGTAGTTTTTCAGCCAAGGCCTATTCATATCGATAATCTCCCAAAGTTTGTTAACCGGCAAAAGTCCTTTTTAGATATTTTAATACTTTAGCGGGAGGACATCATCCTGTCAATTCTTAGCGGACCATTATTTGATTTAAAAGATTAAGAGAATCGATGGACATATAACCCAAGTAGGCGATCAGGCCAAAATAAGCCAGGCTCATTTTCCAACGGTAAGATGAAGAAACCTGATAGTAGCCGGAGGACAGATTCTCTTTTTCCTTATAAACCTGCCAGAATCGCAAACCTCCCATTAAAAGGACTAAAAGCAATAGAACATTATGCGTTTTCAAAAAGAGAAGAAGAATCGCAATCAGTCCGATTCCCCAGAGTTTGATGGAAATCGCTGTAACGATTCGACCCCCGTCCAGGGGACTCATCGGGATCAAGTTAAACAGGTTCATAAAAAACCCTGTGTAGGCAAGGGCAAGAAAGAGATGATTTTGAGTCATTTGAAAGAAATAAAAACAGATTCCTGAGGCAATGGCTCCGGCCAGAGGCCCCCCAAAAGCGATATAAGCTTCTGTTTTTGCGTTCTGCGGCTGGTCTTTTAGGGCAATCATGGCTCCAAAAAAAGGGATAAAAACAGGCGCCCCGGCGCGAATTCCCTTTATCCGCATCGCAGCCGCGTGACCCATCTCATGAATAAAAATCAAGACAACAAAACCCAGCGCAAAATACCATCCCCAAAAGAGCGCATAGACCCAAATCGAGGTTATCATCGAAACCGCGGTTAAAGCAACCTTTCCGAACTTCAGAAAGGCCAGCACTGCTTTTCCTTTCAGAAGGAGGAATCCAAGGAGGGAAAGGAGAGACCACAAAAACCCTTTTTTTGATTTTGGAACCGGCCGGTCCTGAACAAATCCTCCAGGTGAAGGGTCCTGGGGGAAAGAACGAGGGAGAGGCTCGGGTTCTGGATAATTTTTCATGCTTTTAAGTATAACACAAGGAGTACCATTAAAAAACTCCATTTAAAAACGGGGGATACCATTTTACGGATGACCCTCTTAGATATAGACTGCCTAAGTTTTAGGCTTTTACAATAAAACAACAGGCTGTTATACTTTAACCGGAAAATATCTGGAACTTTTCATGGTTCATAAAATCAAAACAATTGGGATCATCGGCGCGGGACGAATGGGAACCGGCATTGCTCAGGTCGGCTTGATGCATCACTTTGAAGTTCTGATTTTTGATTCCTCCAGGAAAAATCTCGAAAACGGACTCAAGGTCATTCGGGCCGGACTGGAAAAAGCCGTGAACAAAGGGACTCTGACGGCCAAAGCAAAAGGTGAGGTTTTGCCTCGGCTAAAAAAAGCCTTGTCGCTTGATCAATTTAAAACTTCTCATTTTATTATCGAAGCGGCGGCAGAAGATGAAAGAGCCAAGAAAAAGATCTTTAGTGAACTCGATTCCCTTCTCCCTTCTTCCGTCATCCTGGCTTCGAACACCTCCTCAATTCCGATCACCCGGCTTGCCTCCGCAACCCAACGGCCCGACAGGGTCATCGGGATGCATTTCATGAATCCGGCTCCTGTGATGGAACTGGTGGAGGTCATTTCAGGCTGTCACACCTCTTCAGCAACAAAACAGACGACCGTTCATTTAGCCGGACAAATGGGAAAAAAGGTTGTTGAGGCGAATGACTCTCCCGGTTTTATCGTCAATCGGATTTTGATGCCGATGATCAATGAGGCGGCTTTTGCTTTGATGGACCGAACCGGAACAGCCGAAGCCATCGACCAGGCGATGAAATCAGGAGCCCATTTCCCAATGGGTCCGCTGGAACTTGCCGACCTGATCGGCCTCGACATCTGCCTCGATATCTGCGAGGTCTTGCATAAAGAATTCGGAGACCCTAAATACCGTCCTTGCCCGATCCTAAAAAAATATGTGGAAGCCGGCTGGCACGGGAAAAAAACCGGACGCGGTTTTTATATCTATCCAAAAGAATAAACAGGGCGGGCCCAAATGGACTTCAAATTAAATTCTGAACAACAGATGATCCTGGAAATGGTCCGGCAGTTTGTCAAAAAAGAGGTCAAGCCGGTTGCCGCCCGGATGGATCGGGAAGGAACCTTTCCTCGTGGATTGGTAGAAAAGATGTCCGAATTAGGTTTGATGGGCGCCTTCATGCCTCCCGAACATGGCGGAAGCGGGATGGATATGATTTCCTATGTTCTTGTTATGGAGGAAATTTCTTCTGCGTGGGCGGCGTTAAGCGTCATTATGACCGTCAATAATTCCCTTGTTTGCGAGCCTATCCAACGATTTGGAAATGAAGCCCAAAAACGAAAATATCTATCGCCTCTTTCAAAAGGGGATCTCCTGGGTTGCTATGCCCTCACGGAACCGGGAGCAGGCTCCGATGCGGGATCGCTGAAAACAACCGCCGTAAAAAAAGGAGGCCTTTACCTGATTAACGGAACCAAGGTTTTTATTACCAGCGGGAAAGAAGCGGATCTGGCTATTGTTTACGCATTAACAGCCCCGGAAAAAGGAAAAAAAGGGATATCCGCTTTTCTGGTTGAAAAAAAGTTCCCGGGTTTTAAGGTCGGGAAACTGGAAGACAAACTCGGGTTAAGAAGCTCGGATACCGCCGAATTGCTTTTTGAAAATTGTGAAGTTCCGGAAGAAAACCTCCTCGGGGTTGAAAATGATGGGTTTAAAATCGCGCTTGCCACCCTGGACGGCGGACGGATCGGAATCGCCTCGCAGGCTCTTGGGATTGCGAGGGGCTGTCTGGATGAAGCGGTTGTTTATTCAAAAACCAGACAACAATTTCAGCAGCCGCTCTCATCTTTTCAAGCGATTCAATGGATACTCGCCGATATTAAAGTTGGAATCGACGCCGCCCGCCTCATGATTTTTAAAGCCGCCCGTAACCGGGAAAAAGGTCTCCCGATGACCCTTGAGGCCGCGATGGCCAAATGGTTTGCATCCGAAATGGCCAACCGGGCGGCTTATCAAGCCCTTCAGGTTTTTGGAGGGTACGGCTATACGAAAGAGACCAATATCGAACGGTTTTACCGGGACGCGAGAATTACAACGCTTTATGAAGGGACTTCTGAAATTCAAAAGGTGGTTATCGCCAGGGAGCTTTTAAGATGAAAAAACCTCCGTTGTTTACTAATCTTTCCGGAACTAAAATTAAAAATATTTACACATCCGAAGACCTGAAGGGATGGTCTCCCGGACGGAACCTGGGAACGCCTGGAAATTTCCCTTTTACCCGCGGGATCCACCCGGAAATGTACCGTCAGCGGTTATGGACCATGCGGCAGTTTTCAGGTTTCGGCAGCGCCGCAGATACTAATCGACGGTTTAAATATCTCCTTGAAGAGGGAACAACAGGGCTTTCCGTCGCTTTTGATATGCCAACGTTAATGGGCTATGATTCTGACCATCCGCGGTCTCTTGGAGAGGTTGGAAAATGCGGTGTGGCGATTGACACGGTTCACGACATGGCGCGCCTGTTTGAGGGAATCAAGCTGGATCAAGTCAGCACTTCGATGACCATTAACGGCCCTGCCATTATCTTGTTTGCCATGTATATTACCGTTGCGGAAAGCCAGGGTATTCCTGCTTCCGCCTTAAGGGGGACGCTTCAAAACGACATCCTGAAAGAGTTTATCGCTCAAAAAGAGTGGATTGTCCCCCCGGAACCGTCATTAAAATTAATCAACGACATTATCCGGTTTTGCGTGGAAAAAGCGCCTCTTTTTCACCCGATCAGCGTTAGCGGATATCATATCCGGGAAGCGGGCTCTTCGGCTGTTCAGGAGCTGGCTTTCACTCTTTATGACGGCCTGACCTATGTGCAGTCCGCAATTAAAACCGGTTTAAAGGTAGACCAATTCGCTCCCCGCCTTTCTTTCTTTTTCAACGCCCATAATGATTTTTTTGAAGAGATTGCCAAATTCCGGGCCGCCAGAAGAATCTGGGCCCGCTCAATAAAACGGAAATTCCACCCTAACGACCCTGCGTCCCTCGCTCTTAGATTTCACACCCAGACCGCAGGATGTTCTTTGACTGCCCAACAGCCTTACAATAATATTACTCGGGTCGCCCTTCAGGCCCTTGCGGCGGTTCTGGGAGGAACCCAGTCTCTTCACACCAACTCGATGGATGAGACGCTGGCGCTGCCTTCGGAGGAGGCAGTAAAGATCGCTCTCAGGACCCAGCAAATCATCGCGTGGGAAACCGGCATTCCTTCAACCGTTGATCCGCTCGGTGGATCGTATTACCTGGAAGCGTTGACCAATCAAATGGAAAAAGAGGTTTTAACCTATTTTAAAAAACTCGACAGGATCGGCGGGATGGTCTCCGCGATTGAAAAAGGGTATCCGCAGAGAGAAATCCATCAGACGGCCATGCGATATCAACAAGAAGCAGACCGCCAAAATTTAAAAATCGTTGGTGTTAATTGTTTTGTGGAAAAGGAAGAAAAATCAATCTCTTTTTTAAAAATAGGTCAAAGGATTGAGCGGGAGCAGGTCAAAAAATTAAAAATGATTAAAAAGAAAAGAAACTGGAGTCACACCCGGAAAGCGCTCCGACAACTTGAAGAAGGCGCAGTAAAAAACCATGACCTGATGCCGCTCGTCTTAAAAGCCGTCAAGACGGAAGCGACCCTGGGAGAAATAACAGACATTTTTAGACGGACCTGCGGTGAATATCATGAAACTTGGAAGGTTTAACCTTTTTTATTTAACGGACGGGACCTTTCGCCTGGATGGAGGAGCGATGTTTGGGGTTGTTCCGAAAGTCATCTGGCAAAAAGAGTGCCCGGCGGATTCCCTCAACCGGATATTATTGGCCCTCGGTGTTCTCCTTATTCAGGCCGACGGGAAAAATATCCTGGTCGACACCGGAATCGGGAACAAAGGAAACCCAAAATTTAATGATATTTATCAGGTCAATCGCTCCCCTTTTCTTGAAGCAGAACTCAAAAAACATGGCTTGACCCCCGACAGCATCGATATCGTGATCAACACGCATCTCCATTTCGATCATGCAGGGGGAAACACCAGGATTAATTCCTCAGGCGAATTGGCTCCCGGCTTCCCCAATGCCAGGTATTATATTCAACGAAAGGAATGGGAGTTTGCATTCACTTTGAATGAACGAACAAAAGGAAGTTACCTGTTGGAAAATTACTCCCTTTTGGAAAAAACGGGGCAGTTGGTCTTTCTGGATGGAGATCAGGACATTCTCGAAGGCGTGGCGGTGGTTGAAACACCGGGACATACCGAACATCATCAATCCATTGTCGTCACCTCAGAAAAGCAGAAAGCCTGCTTTCTGGGGGACCTCATTCCCACCACAGCCCATCTCTCACCCCCTTATATTATGGGGTATGATTTATTTCCGTTAACCACCTTACAGACCAAGAAAAAAATATTACAGCAGGCCCACGAAGAACGCTGGCTCCTCTTTTTTCAGCACGACCCCAAAATCCGATCCGGTTATTTAAAAGAAAAAAACGGGAAGTTTATCCTTGACCCCGCCGAAGAGTAGCTCCCCGGGGGGGGAAGAATTCACTCCCTTTTAAGTTCAGGAATGATTTTTTCAAAAAAAGTCAGCGACTCCGGATTCACCAGGGCTTCTCTGTTTGTGACCGCTCTGCCGTGTATCATGTTTGTCACCGCGCTTTCAACTTTTTTCATGTTAAAAGTATAGGGAATGTCCGGCGCGTCAATGATAAGGGCCGGGGCATGCCGGGGCGACGCCTCCCGGCTAAGGGCCTTTTTAATCCTGCTTTTTAAATCCTCTGTTAAATGGATTCCTGCGGCAAGTTTGACAAAAAGGATCATCCGCTGGTCTCCTTTCCACTCCTGCCCTACGACCAGACTGTCGGCAATCTCCTTAAATTCTTCTACCACATTGTAGACTTCGGCGAGGCCTATGCGCACCCCGAAGGGGTTTAAGATGAAATCAGAACGGCCTGAGAAGGTTATTCCGCCGGTATCCCGGTGGATAATGATCCAGTCTCCGTGCCGCCAAACACCGGGATAGACGCTGAAATAAGCGTCTCGATATCTTTTACCATCCGGATCGTTCCAGAAATAGAGGGGCATCGAAGGAGAAGGCGCTTCGCAAACAAGCTCCCCCTGATGATCCACCACGGGGGCTCCTTTTTCATCGTAAGCCTTCACCTTCATTCCCAGGGCCGGACCCTGCAATTGACCCGCATAGACAGGCTGAATCGGGGTTCCGGCGGCAAAACAACCATTGATATCGGTCCCTCCGGAGATGGAATTAAAGTGCAGGTCTTTTTTGATTTCACGGTAGACATATTCGAATCCGTCGGGCGAAAGGGGGGAACCGGTTTGAGAAATCTCCCGCAATGAGGATAAATCGTAAACTTCTCCAGGTTTTGCGCCCACCCCTTTGAGATACTGGATATAACTCGCGCTGCAGCCAAAAATGGCCACCTTTTCTTCCTGAGCCATTTTCCATAAAGCGCCCCAGTCGGGATGGTTTGGATTTCCATCGTATAACACCAGCGTGGCCCCTACGGCCAGACCGCTTTGCAGCCAATTCCACATCATCCAGCTGGGCGTTGTGATGTAAAAAATTGTGTCCTGGCGTTTTAGATCCGTATGGAGGATAAGCTCCTTCAGGTGATTGATGAGGACGCCGCCCGCTCCCTGAACCATGCATTTTGGTTTGCCCGTTGTACCTGACGAGAACATGATATAGACCGGGTGATCAAAGGGCAGCTGTTCGAACCGGATTTCAGGTTTTATTTCCCGTGATACGAAGTCATGATAAAGAACCGACCGGGGAATTGGGCTGATATCAGGTTTTTCTTCCATGTAAGGGATTACGATGATCTTGTCCAGCGCGGGGATCCCCTCCACGATTTTCTTAACGCTCTGCAAAGTATTAAAGCTCTTCCCTTTGTATCGATATCCCGCCACGGCAAATAGAACCTTCGGTTCAATCTGGCCCAAACGATCCAGAACAGCCTCCGGACCCAGCTCCGTGCCGCAAGAGGACCAAAGGGCGCCAATGCTTGTAGTCGCCAGCATGGCAATCGCCGTCTCCATCAAGTTCGGCATATAGGCGGCTACACGGTCTCCAGGTAAAACCCCCGCTTCGCGTAGTGATGTTGCCAGACAGGCCACGGAATCATAGAGTTCCGCATAGGTTACTTTGGACGACATTCCGGCCTCATTCCGGAAGATAAAGGCTACATGGTCGTCTCTGAATTTGAGAAGGTTTTCGGCGAAGTTCAGCTTTGCGCCGGCAAACCAGTTTGCGCCCGGGAACTTGCCGGGGGTATCGACCACCGCGTCGTATCTGCGGGAGGCCTTGATACCGGCAAATTTCCACATCGCCTCCCAAAAATCTTTGATGTTTTCAACTGACCATTTGTGCAAGTCAGGATATGATGTGATTTTAAGGCCGTGCTTGTGATTGACTCGCTCGATGAACCGGCTGATATTGGCCTGTTTAATGAGCTTTTCAGAAGGGACCCAAAGCGGCTTTTTCATTTCAGGCAGGTTCGAACCAGAGATCGGAGACCTTGATTTCCATCTTTTTAATCAATTCCTTCTCTTCCGGAGAGAGTGATTCTGTCCTTTTATAATCAATTTTTCTTTTCCGCATAAAATCCAATTTATCTTTCAGGGCCGGGTTAAACTTTGCCTCCACCTTCGTTCCGATCAGCTTCAAACCTGCCGTGGCGGGATCGACCCCTTTGAGTCTGCTTAAAAAAAGCGTGTTGAATCCCTCAAATTCAACGAGGATCAACAGATAGGGGGTCTCTTTCAAAAACGCCTCCGAACCAAAGTGGCAAAGGGTAAACGTGTGGATCTTTCCGGACCCGGGGACCTCAACCCATGAACACCGCCCGCCGCAGTTTACACAAAACGATTTAGGGGTCGCATAACTGTAATGACAGGCTTTGCACCGGGTTCCTAATAACTTTCCAAACGCAAGGCCGACGAAAAATGGAGAATCCTGTCCATGACTCATCACATACTCGATATCGTAGCTTTGCTCAAAGACCAGGGGTTCTATTCCGGAGGAACCTCCTTTTAATAAAGAATCAAGCTTTTTTTTATCTTCCGCTAAAATGTCCCCCATTTTATTCCTCCCTCATCATCAGACTTTTTCCCCTATCGTGACGGTCACATAGGTTCCCGTTCCCGCATGGGAATGCCATAATCCGGTCTTTGCCTCCGGAATCTGAAGATCATCCGTGCCAAAATGTTTTTTTATCGTCCCTTGAATCTGCCAGAGAGAAAAAACCGCCTGCATCAGCCCCGTTGCGCCAACCGGATGTCCGCAGGCAATAAGGCCTCCCGAGGGATTTACCGGAAGTTTCCCCGGCCGGGTCAGGGGAAATCCGTAGTCAATGTTTTTTAAAAAAGACGCGCCGCTTTCGACAAATCGGCCTCCGTCGCCATATTTACAGAGGCCCAGATCCTCGTAGGTCTGAATTTCCGAAGAGGTATAGGCGTCGTGGAGTTCAATAAAATCGATCTCTTCCAGGGGATCGGTGATTCCGGCCATCCCATAAGCCTCCCTTGCCGCGACCCGTCCCGCCCGGAATGAATGCACGCCGGGATATTTCAGATCTCGATAGTGATCTTCCTTTTCCCACGGGAGCAACACCACTTCACCGTGGGGACGGTCGGCCATCCTCATCATATCAGTTCCTCTCCCGATACCGATGATCTTGACAGTCCCCCCTATATTTCCTCCGGCCTTCAAAATTTCTTCGATCCCCTCTTCCGAGACGACCAAACAGCTTGCGGCTCCGTCAGACATCACGCAGATATCTCTTCGGGTCAGCGGCCACGCCACCATTTCCGACTTTCTGACATCATCAATGGTCAATTTCTCCCGTTTCTGCGCATAGGGGTTAAAAAATGCGTTCCGATGATTTTTCACTGAAACCATGGCCATTTGTTCGACGGTCGTTCCGAATTCGTACATGTGCCGGGTCACCATCATGGCATAATAACCGGAATAAAACCCTCCGACCGGATAATCGAAATCGGTATCCGACGCCAGGGCGATGAATTCATTCCCCTTCCAGGTTCGGACATGACTCATCGTCTCAAACCCAAAGGCGACGCAGAGGTCGAGGTAGCCCGATGCGACATCTTTAACGGCCTCCTGAAAACAGATTCCGCCGGTTGCCCCGCCGCCTTCAACACGATTTGAAGAAAGGGGGCAGAAACCCTGGATATCCTGCGCCATAATTCCCGCCATAAGCTGACGGGTATAATGATCCGAAAAATAAGAGGCTTTGGTCCCCCCATTTTTTTTTCTTAAAATCTCGATGAATTTCCCGCAGGGCAGATTCAGGTCTTCCACCATCTGATCCGTGGATTCTTTAACCATCGCGCCGAAAGTCAAATCCTGTCTTGCTTTGGTAAATTGACTGACGCCGCCGGAAATGAAGTAGACAGGACGACCCAATGCTCTGTTACCCATTTTTCTACTCCAAAACTTTTATCTCTTTTTTACAAAGAGGTCATCGAATGTTATACTGGAATTATCTTACTGATAATTTTTAGAAAAGTGAATGGAAAAAATGGAGAGTAAAAAAACAAACCTCAAACGTCGGACGCCCCTTAAAGTCCTGGTTGCTAAAATCGGCCTGGACGGCCATGACCGGGGAATCAAGATTATCGCACAGGCTCTCCGGGACGCGGGATTTGAGGTGATTTATCTGGGCATTCATAATTCTCCTGAGGAAATCGTCCGCGCCGCCATACAAGAAGATCCCCACGCCATTGGAATTTCCATCCATTCCGCCGCTCATATGGTTCTTTTTAAAAAAGTCCTCCAGCTTTTAAAAAAACAGCACGCTGACGAGATTAAAGTGTTTGGAGGAGGCATCATTCCGGAAGAGGACAAGAATAAATTACTCAAAATGGGGGTTATTTCGATTTTTACCCCCGGGGCGTCCATGAAAGAAATTGTCTCCACCCTAAAAAAACAATTGTCAGGCTGTTGAAAAAGCCTCATTTGCTTCGTTCTCGTCGTTCGGTAATCCTCACGTACGGTTCGTGTACGCTCCGGTTGCCTCTCTCCTGCGGCCTCGCAACTGAAGCTTTTTGAACAGCCTAAAAAAAATGGAGTGAAAAGTAAAAATGGATTTTGAATTAAGCCCCGATCAACAGTTATTAAAGCAAACCCTGAAGGATTTTTGTTTCAATGAAATCCTGCCAAAAGCGTCTTACCGGGACGAAACGGGCGAGTTTCCATGGGAATTGATCCCAAAATTGGCCGAATTAAATATTTTAGGGATTTTTATCCCGGAAGAATTTGGCGGTGCCGGACTGGGCGCCGCCGAGGCCGCCATTATTATCGAAGAGATTGCCCGGGTGGATGGGGCCCTGGCACTCATTGTCGCTTCTCATAATTCGCTTTGTTCGAGCCATATCCTTCGGTTCGGGAGTGAGTCCCAAAAAAAGAAATACCTTCCCCTTTTGGCAGCCGGAAAGGCGCTTGGAGCCTGGGGGCTCACCGAACCGGAATCAGGAAGCGACTCGGGCGCCCTGTCGACAACGGCGCGGGTTAAAGATGCCCAATGGGTTCTCAATGGAAGCAAAATGTTCATCACCCAGGGTTCAACGGGCGGAGTCTATGTCATCATGGCGAGAACGCCGGATTCAAAAAAAGAAGGAATCTCCGCCTTCATTGTCGAAAAAGGAACCCCCGGTTTTTCCGTCGGGAAAATTGAAAAAAAATTAGGAGTCAGGTCCAGCGACACCGCTTCGCTTATTTTAGAGAATGTTCATATTCCAAAAGAAAACCTCCTCGGCGAAGAAAATCAAGGCTTAAAGCAGGTGTTTCAGATTCTTGACGGCGGAAGAATTGGAATTGGAGCGATGGCCGTCGGCCTGGGACGGGCCGCCCTGGAAGATTCCATCCGGTATGCCAAAACCCGCAAGCAGTTCAATAAACCGATTGGCGATCATCAAGCGATAAGTTTTATGCTTGCTGAAATGGCGGCGGAACTCGAAGCCGCAAGGCTCCTCGTCTATCATGCCGCTTTTTTGAAAGATTCCGGCCTCCCCTATCATCTCCAGGCTTCTGAAGCAAAACTTTACGCGTCTGAAGCGGCAATGCGGGCCACCACCCGGGGAATTCAGATTCACGGCGGTTCGGGGTATATGAGAGATCTTCCGCTAGAACGTTATTTCAGGGATGCCCGTTTGTGCGAGATCGGCGAAGGGACCTCTGAAATTCAGAGAATGATTATCGCCAAAGAAATTCTGAAATGACATTAAAGGAAATGGTTAAAAAAATTCGTCAAGGGGATGAACGAACGGTTGGCAGAGCGCTCACCTCAATCGAAAACGGCGATCCCGCCGCAGTTCCTCTGTTGTACCGGTTAAAAGAGTTTGAAGGAAAAGCCCTTCGGGTAGGAATCACCGGTCCGATGGGATGTGGAAAAAGCACCCTGATTTCTGCTTTAACAGGGAAGATCCGAAAGGAAGGGAAAAAAGTCGCTATTCTGGCTATCGACCCCGCCAGCCCACTGTCCGGAGGAGCTTTCCTGGGAGATCGCATCCGGATGCGGCAATATGATCAGGATAAAGGCGTCTTTATCCGGAGTCTTTCCAATAAAGGCCGGGCGGGCGGCATAGCGCCCGGCCTTTCTAATATGATGCGTCTTCTCGATGCCATGGGATCCGATATCATCTTGATTGAGACCATTGGAGCGGGCCAAAATGATGTGATGATTCGAACCCTTGTCCATCGGGTGATTCTTGTTCTCATGCCGGGCCTGGGTGATGACATTCAAGCTTTAAAAGGAGGATTGTTTGAAATTGCCGATTTTTTAGTGTTAAATAAATCTGATCTTCCTGGAGCGGACCAACAAATGGACATTTTAAAAGAGACCTTGTATCAAAGTCGGAGAAAAAAACCTCTCTTATTCAAAACCGACAGTCTTCGCCAAAAAGGGATTTCAACCCTCTGTCATGAAATTTTGGAAACGGCCAGAGAAAAATGACAACGCTTGCGGATACCTTGAGCAATTTTACAAAATCGCTTCGTTATGAAACCATTCCAAAAAAAACAGTTCACGAGCTGAAAAGAAGAGTGATCGATTCTCTCGGATGTGCCATGGGGGCTTATCATAGCGAACCCGTCCGGATCGTTCGGGAAATGGGGCTTCATATTTTCTCCCCCTACGGGGCGACGTTATTCGGGAAAGATCATAAAACAACGCCGGATTTCGCCGCCTTTTCAAACGGGTTGTTGATCCGCTATCTCGACTACAACGATACCTATCTCTCTTTGGAACCGGCCCATCCAAGCGATAATCTTTCGGCCGTCCTGGCAATCGCCGAAGCGGAGCATCGCAACGGAAAAACACTGCTGACCGCTCTTCTGGCGGCCTATGAAATTCAATGCCGCCTCTGCGACTCGGCCAGCCTGAGATCCCGCGGGTGGGACCATGTGGTTTATGGGGTCTTTTCTTCCAGCCTGGCCGCCGCGAAGCTGATGGACCTCACCCGGGAGGAAATGGTTCATGTCCTTGGAATCGCAGGGGTCGCCAACAACGCGTTAAGGCAAACACGGGTCGGAGAGCTTTCAATGTGGAAGGGAGCCGCCTTTGCTAACGCCGCAAGAAACGGTGTTTTTTCGGCATTGCTCGTGAAACATGGCATGACGGGGCCCGCGTCGATTTTTGAAGGGGAAAAGGGCTTTTTTAATTTAATTTCAGGCCCGATAGAACTGACGCCCGCATCCTTCGGCGGAGAAATCAAGCCTTTTCGAATCATGGAGTCTTATATTAAATACTATCCCGCGGAATATCACTCCCAGAGCGCCATTGGGGCGGCGCTGGAAATCCGTCCCCAGGTTTTCGAAGAAGGAGGCCTGGAAGGGATCGATTCCATTCTCATTAAAACCCCCCAAGCGAGCTTTGAAATCATCGGAAGTGAAAAACAAAAGTGGGCCCCTAAAAGCCGTGAAACCGCTGACCATAGTCTCCCCTATCTGGTGGGTATCGCTTTAATCGACGGAAAGGTCGAAACTGGGCAATTTTCAGACGATCGAATCCTCGATGAAAAAGTTCTTAAATTCTTGAAAAAAATCCAGGTCGTCAGGGACAAGGAAATGGACCAGGAGTACCCGGAAGGGGTGCCCAATGAGGTCTCGATTTTTATGAAATCCGGAAAAACATTTTCCAAAAAGATTCTTTACCCCAAGGGGCATCCGAAAAATCCGCTCACAGATGAAGAAGTCGAAAGAAAATTCAAGACCCTGGGAAAGGACTTATTGAATCAACAAAAACTGAATGATATCCTGGACACCTTATGGAACCTGGAAAAACTCGAGGATAGCGGAACCCTTCTGAATCTGTTTAAACAGTCGTCCAACGATGGTTTATGAAAAAGAAAAACTCTTTTTTACAACAAATTCAAAAAGAAACCCTTCTCCTTCCCGGCGTCTTTAATGGCGCGTCGGCATTATTGGCCGAAGAAGCAGGTTTTAAGGGAGTCTATATTTCCGGCGCCGGGATCTCGAACGCGCTCGCCGGTTTGCCGGATAAAAGCCTCCTTCCGCTGGAAATTGTAATTCTTCAAGCAAAGCTGATTACCCGGGTCATTTCAATTCCGGCCATTGCCGATGCCGATACCGGTTTTGGGAACATCCATAAAACGGTTTCTCTGTTTGAAAAAAGCGGCGTGTCCGGAATCCAAATTGAAGACCAGCGGTTTCCTAAACGATGCGGGCATCTGCCCGGTAAAGAGCTTGTGACCGCGCAAACAATGGCAAAAAAAATCTCTTCAGCGGTCAAAGCCAGAAAATCCCCGGACTTTTTGATTATTGCCAGAACCGACGCAAAAGGGGTGACAGGTTTAAGTGACGCCATCGAACGGGCTAGAGTTTATATCGATAGCGGCGCGGATATCATCTTTCCCGAAGCCCTCGAAACCCCGCAGGAGTTTGAACGGTTTGCCAGGGAGGTTAAAGTCCCTCTGATGGCAAATATGACCGAGTTTGGGAAAACCCCCTACCTCACCGTGGACCAATTTCAATCTTTGGGATATTCGATTGTGATATTCCCCATGACGGCTTTTCGCGTCATGATGGAAGCAGGGAAGAAAGCATACGACGTATTGAAAAAAACCGGAACCCAGAAAACGATATTAAAAAAAATGCAAACCCGCAAAGAACTTTATAAACTTTTGAAATATGACCAATATTGATCCTTCTTCCTATCACCCCGGCCTGGAAGGGGTTATCGCCGGGACGACCAAAATCTGCCAGGTGGATGAAGAGGCCGGAGGCCTCTTCTACCGGGGATATTCCATAGAAGATCTGGCGCGCCAGGCCTCTTTTGAAGAGGTCCTCTACCTCTTATTGCTCGGAAATCTCCCGAACCAAAAGGAACTCAAGTGCTGGGAGGAAAATCTTGTAGAGGCCAGAAACCTGCCCGGTAAGGTCTGGGAGGCCATCCGGCTCTTCCCCTCGGATGCGCATCCTCTTGACCGGCTCAGGACCGCCGTATCTCTTCTCGCCCTCTATGACCCTGACACCGGAGATAACCGCCATGAGGCAAACCTCCGGAAAGCGATCCGACTTGCCTCCCAGGTCCCTCTTTTGATCGGCGGGATGCATCGGCTTTCCCTCGGCCTTGAACCTCTTTCTCCCAAAAGAGACCTTTCCCTTGCGGGTAACCTGATTTACCTGGTCCGGGGAACTCCTCCCGCACCGGAAGAAATCAAGGGGATGAATGTCTCCCTGATCCTTTATGCGGAGCATGAATTCAATGCCTCCACCTTTGCGGCCCGGGTGACCACCGCCACCCTCTCCGACTTTCATTCCGGTATCGTAACCGCCATAGGAACCCTCAAAGGACCGTTACATGGCGGGGCCAACGAAGAAGTGATGAAAATGCTCCTGGAGATTGGAAGCGAAGAAAAATGCGAAGAATGGATTACTCGAGCGCTTGCCGAAAAAAAGAAGATTCCAGGTTTTGGCCACAGGGTCTACAAAAAAGGGGATTCCAGATCCCCGTTGATCCAGGAGGTTTCTCTCAGGATTGCCGAATGGAAAGGGAACATGAAATGGCACCGGATGTCTCTCAAGATTGAAGCGATGATGAAGGAGAAAAAAAACCTCTACCCGAATCTTGATTTTTATTCGGCTTCGGCCTATTATGAAATGGAGCTTCCGATCTCCCTTTACACTTCTTTGTTTGTCACAAGCAGGCTTTCAGGATGGGGAGCTCATATCATGGAACAGCAGGACCACAACCGTCTCATCCGCCCCCGCTCCCTCTACCAGGGTCCAAGCAAAAGGGCGTATGAGCCCATCGAAAGGAGATCTTCATGAAAAAAGTCACGATAACCGCGCTCGCAATGGTTTTAGGATTCACCCTCTCCACCCCGGCGTTTGCCTGCAAAGGTGCTGGAGAGAATGCCCATATGGGGGTGATTACCGC
Organism: Nitrospirota bacterium; assembly: GCA_016178585.1. Lineage (NCBI taxonomy): Bacteria > Pseudomonadati > Nitrospirota > Nitrospirota bacterium. The sequence goes on along the minus strand of JACOTA010000024.1, from coordinate 315 downwards.
CATTAACCTGAAAGATAAGACCGTGACCCTCAAGGATGCCGAAACAGGCCAGTCGATCACCTTCAAAGCGGCAGAAACGCTTCTTAAGTCTGTGAAAGCCAGCGACCGTGCCATGATTTCCTACAAGACCGAAGGAAAAGATCTTATCGCCGAAAAAATCAAAGTTTAAAATTTCTCTTGACAGAGGCTATTTGCCTATGATAGAGAGAGACGATTTCGTCATTATATATCGCTGTAACTTTGAAATAAAGTATCGTTTTCATACCTTCTATCAAGGCAAACTGCCGGTAACGGTAGTAACGCAAAGCCACGGAT
>JACOTA010000023.1 GCA_016178585.1 Nitrospirota bacterium | reverse complement strand
GCTCAGAATAGCCTCTCGCCGGACTTGAATCGTTTGGATATCCACCATAGTCAACCTCCTTATTGTAGATATTATTCTACAATAACATAACCAAAAAAAAGAGGCAAATCTAAAAACCCACTTTTATGTCGCAGGCCCAATGGAAGGAAAAAGGTGGAACTATTTAAATAAATGATTTATATTATGAAAAATTAATTCCAGTTAGAATCAGGCCCTTGTGGAAAACGGTTGATTTAAAGGCTCCCTTAACATTTTTAATTGACAAAAGCTTTTCAAATACGCTTAATGAAATTTATTTTACCTGTTTTTTTTGTTTTTCTCCTATCTCCCTTTTCTTTTGCAGAAGAGCCGGCCGGCTCTATTTCTGGCAAAATCCTGTATGAAAAAGACGCTTTGCCAAAACCAGAATTATTGTTAACCAATGAAGACCAGGATTTCTGCGGAAGATATGTCCTATCAGAGCGGTTGATTATCAACTCCGACACCAAAGGGGTTAAGAATGTGGTTGTTACTCTGACAGGGGGCAATCTCCCCGGTGAAAAAACCCTTCGTCGTCCAAAAAACGGAACTCAATTTAAAAGCGACAAATGCGCCTTTTCCCCTCATATTTTAATATTTTAGCGGTTCAAACCGGCACGGTTTTAAATTTTCGAAACAGCGATCCCCTTTTGCATAATTTCCATTTTTCCGTCGACAATAGATCTCTTTTTAATCTGGCGGTGGCCCCGTTTAGTAATTTGATAAAAAGACCTCTGAACCAGGCCGGGCTGGTGCATGCAAAATGCGATATTCATAATTTCATGGAAGGGTTTATCCTCGTTGTCGATACGCCCTACTTTACCCTGACCGATGACGAGGGGGGATTCCGTCTCTCAGATGTTCCGCCGGGAAAATATACCCTATCCATCTGGCACGAGGCATTCAAAAAAATCGAAAAAGAAATCGAAGTGAAACCGAATGCGGCGCTCCAACTCTCTTTTGGGGTCATATAGAAAAACCTCCTTTTTTCCACCCTTCAAATGACGCTCTATTTTTTAGGTTGATTTATTTTTTTTCTCACGCTAAATTAGTTCAAGTTTATTTTTTTTGAACACTTGGCCGTTACTAATCTGAAAAAGTTTTTCTTTACTCTATCATGAGCAATTTAAACCAAAAAAGAATCGTGGTGACGGGCGGTTCCGGATTTTTAGGCTCTTATGTTGTTGAAAAACTTCGGGAGCGGGGTTATCCGTCCGTTTTTCCTGTTCGGAGCAAAGATTACAATCTGGTCGAACATGAAAATGTCAAACGGCTTTATAAGGATTTGCGTCCCGAGATTTTAATTCATCTGGCGGCTGTGGTAGGCGGCATCGGGGCTAACAGCGAAAATCCAGGGAGCTTTTTCTACCAGAACCTTATTATGGGAGCCCTCTTAATGGAGGAAGCCCGTCTATACGGTCTGGAAAAGTTTGTTGCCATCGGAACCATCTGCGCATATCCTAAATTTACCCCTGTTCCTTTCAAGGAAGACGCCCTCTGGGACGGTTATCCTGAAGAGACCAACGCCCCTTATGGGCTGGCCAAAAAAATGATGCTTATCCAGTCTCAGGCATACCGCCAACAATACGGGTTCAACTCAATTTATCTTCTTCCCGTCAATCTTTATGGTCCGCGCGATAATTTCGACCCCCGATCGTCTCATGTGATTCCTGCTTTAATCAAGAAATGCGTCGACGCTATCCAGCATGGGGAAAATGAAATTACGGTTTGGGGGACCGGAAGGGCTACCCGGGAGTTTCTCTATGTAGGAGATTGCGCGGAAGGGATTATTTTGGCGACTGAAAAATATAATAAGCCCGATCCTGTCAACCTGGGAGCAGGTTTTGAAATTTCCATAAAAGACCTTGCCGCCCTTATTGCGAAACTTTCAAACTTTACCGGAAAAATAAACTGGGAAACGTCCAAACCCGATGGACAACCCCGGCGTTCCCTCGATACCACCCGGGCGTCTAAAGAGTTTGGATTTAAGGCCAAAACCAGTTTTGAAGAAGGTTTAAAGAAAACCATCGAATGGTACCTTAAAACACGATAGGAATCTCAATAGGTCAACAGGAATTAATAAAGAATAAGGAGCGCGATGCTTAAGAAAAATCTTGCCATTTTATTTTTTCTCGTTATTCTCGTTATTTCGGTTCACCCTCTTTTGGCCCTGGAAGTTGACGATTATGTCCCGGCGTCCAACGTAAAAGGTCTTTCCGGTTATTATTTTATCGACTCAACCCAAACGCTCTTGAAAGGCGAGCTTAAAGCCGCCTTGTTCGGTATCGCTTTTGAAAGCGACCTGAATAACTTTAAAAAAGGTACCGTGGAAGCGGTTTTGTCAACGGGCCTTCTGGATGGGATTGAAACGGCGATGGTCATTCCTTATTTCAACCAAAGCGGCAACCTGTCAGGGATAGGTGATATTCAAATTTCAGGCAAAGTTCATTGGCTGGATCAAATAAGCGAAGACATCCCTTCGCTGGCTTTGGCGCTCACTGTTGAGTTACCGACAGGAGATCAAAATAAAGGCCTTCGAACCGTTGATTCCTATGGAGGCGACTTTGAACTCATTGCAGACGGGAAGATCGACCTGATTGATTATTCTTTTAGCTTAACGGGAGAAGCGGGCGTTTTTGCCCAGGATATCGGAAAAACCCGTGAAGAAAAATATATCCGGTACGGAGGCGGAGGCTTTTTCCCTCTCGCCGAATCGTGGGTCCTCCTTTTAGAAGGAACCGGGACAAGCAAATATGGAATAAATCAAGATTTTGGAACGGTCTCGGCATCCTTACGCTTTTTTAGAAACCCCTTTCAGCTGACCGGCGGAATCGAGAGGACCATTCCGATCGGAACCAACGCGCCTCCAAAAGGAACAGCCCTTCACGCCTCCATCAATATTTCGTTTTAGTAGGCCTTGTTTTTTGACCGTTTTGACCGTGTCATCACCGGCATCATATAAATTTCTTTTCCCCGTACCGCTTCTTTTTTTTCTGAAGCCCTCGGACGAGTCGTATAAGAGCTCCGTTCCGTTCTAGCATTGTCGTCAGAAGATGCCTGGCGGGCATAAGAATTTCGTTCCCTTCCCGCGGCTGGCCTGTTCGACGAATACCTGCTGCCAGACCTTTCATCGCGGCGCCTCGTGTTTGAGCGAAACCCCCTTGAACTTTCCTCTTTTTCGGTTACCACAACAGGTTCAACGTGATCGTGAAGGTAAAGAAGAGCGGACGCAACCTCTTCCGGTGTAAATCCGGAATAAAGCTCTTTAAGCCAGGGAGAGTATTTTTTCACGGCCCCTTTTTTCAAAGTCGTTTCAATCTGTTCCTGGACCTGACTCAACCGGGAACCCCGAACCTCATCGTCTGAAGGAATTGCTCTTTTTTCAATTTTTGCCTTCGATTGAGCCTCAATCGATTTTAAATCCCTATTTTCATGCGGCGTGATCAGCGTAATCGCCATCCCTTCTTTGCCGGCACGGCCGGTTCTCCCGATCCGGTGAATATAGGTCTCAGTATTTTTCGGAATATGATAATTGATCACATGAGAGACGGCAGAGACATTTAAACCCCGGGCGGCCACATCGGTGGCGACCAGGATTTTTATCGTCCCGTCCCTGAATTTCTTCATGACCTTGTCACGCTGGAGCTGACTGAGGTCTCCATGAATGGCCTCGCTCGGATACCCCGCTTTGATCAATCTTGCTGTCAGCTGGTCGACATTCATTTTGGTATCACAAAAGACCAGGGTAAGCGTCGGCTTGTTCACATCCATGACCCGGCAGAATGTGTCAAACCGCTGGGAATGAGGGGTTTCGTAATAAACCTGTTCGATTTTCTCTACGGTCACGTTTTTTTTGCTGATTCGGACTTCCGAAGGATGATTCATATATTTCTTGGCGATTTGAAGAATCGGCTCAGAGAGCGTGGCCGAAAACAGAAGGGTCTGACGCTCTTTGGGAACCTGCTGTAAAAGGGTGGTGATATCGTCAATAAATCCCATGTCAAGCATAACATCTGCTTCATCTAGAACCACGGTCTGAACGTCCTGAAGACGAAGCGTCTTCCGGTTTAAATGGTCGATTAACCGGCCCGGGGTTCCTACAACAATATGAACACCCCGCTTTAAACTTGCCAGCTGAATCGTAATCGCCTGTCCTCCGTAAACCGGAAGAGAAACGATCCCTTTTCCTTTTCCGATCCGGTTGAGCTCCTCGGCCACCTGAATAGCCAATTCCCGCGTGGGGGCCATAATCAAAGCCTGAAGCTTTCGGTCGGAAGGATTAATTTTTTCGATAATAGGAATTCCGAAAGCGGCTGTTTTGCCGGTTCCGGTTTGCGCCTGTCCAATGACATCGGACCCTCTCAAGGCCAATGCCAAGGTCCCAACTTGAATCGGCGAGGGCTCTTTAAATCCCATGCCGTATAAAGCGCTTAAAACCGGCGGGCTGATTTTAAAATCCTCAAACAAAACTTTCTGGGTGTTCGAGGGGGTAATGACTTCCGTGCTGACGGAGTGAGATTGACGCATCTCTCGCGTAGATGTATCCATTTAATTTTCCATTCTTTGGTATAGATTAGTTTATGATGAAAGGATAAACCCTGGCAGATCAGAGATCGAACAGAAATACAAGAGAGGATTTTCAGCAGAAACTAACTGTGGTTGATGTTAACAGGCAGCCTGTTAAATTTATTTAGCTTTTTAGTATAAAACACAACCGGGCCGAAAAGCAAGAACTATTTTTGTGCGTGATTCTCTTTAAATTAAAAAAGAACGCTTGGGCACATAAAAGAGTCCATCGATCAGTCTTTCGTTAAAGATTCCACGAATCCCCGGAAAAGGGGCATCACAAAAACCGTGGATTACCAGTACAACTCTGCGTGGGGCTGGGATACTCTACAAGAGAGTGGTTTTTTGGAAAAGGTAACGGTTCTATGCTGTCTTCAACAGTAATGATTTTGGCAATTTACTAATATTTTTAGATGCCTTATAAAGGTCCACAGCTTTTTGGGCGTTTAGCCAAAACTCCGGCGTTGTGTTAAAGGCAGCGGCTAGCTTAATTGCCATTTCCGCTGTAACACGGGTATGTCCATTGATTATCCGGTTAATCACCTTTACATCACAGTTAAGATGCAAAGCCAACTCCCCCTGAGTCAACCCGAGGGGCACCAAAAACTCTTCCTTCAAAATCTCACCCGGAGTGGTAGGATTTCTCCTAATTTTAAACATAGTACCTCCTTATTCAGTGATAATCACAAACTCGTACTTTATTGGGGCCAGAGTCCGTCCACCCGAAAACAATCCGCCATTGATCATTGATGCGAATACTATAATATCCCTTTAAGTCACCGGTAAGAGATTCCAAACGGTTTCCAGGTGGGACCTTTAAATCATTGAGAGCCTCAGCATAATGAACCATATCAAGCTTTCTCTTGACGACATTGCTAATGGAACTCCAGCCAATTCCTTTAGCCACCTTTCCAATCAGGAAAAATTGTTCTGTACCTTTGTCAAAAAAAGAACAAATGGCCATAATTATTTATACCTTATTAAGGTATACCTTGTAAAGGGTTTTTAATGAATTGTGAAAACAGCTTTTGCGAAATGATGTGTTCAGAGGCCGTTATAAAATACAACGATTGCCGTTGGAAGGGTTGTACGGACTGAAAGCTGGGATACCTTGAAGGTTCCAGGAAGGAATTTTTTATAGATTGGTCAAAAATATATAGGTAATTTATCGACCTAGGGTGTTTTATTTAGCACCAAAGAATCTATTACGAAGAATTCTGACAGATCAATCTAGCCTCATTCCAAAGACTGTCCTGGCTATGGATGACCGGTTGCGCTGTAAGTTGATTCATCAATTCCTTTAAATTTTTGATTCGATTTTCAGTGGCCGGATGGGTTGAGAGGAAGGTTAAAATAGGATCCCGGTCACTCTTACCTTTCTCAAATTTTTCAAACATTCGAATCATGGCTTCAGGCTGATATTTAGCGCTTACCAAAAGTTTCATTCCTTCTCGATCAGCCTCCTCTTCTAACTTTCTGTCGTAGTGTAACGTTTCCAACATTCTGACTCCTCGAAGACTAAAAGTACTATCATTCCCAAAATGTCCCGTTAATGAAGAAACCAGAAAACTGGTTGATGCTTGGCGAAGTATTTCACGCGTGGAATGGTGCCTGACAATATGTTGAATTTCGTGAGCCAGTACCCCGGCAAATTCATCGGGAGAATCCGTTTCTTCTAATAAACCACTGAAAACAATGATAATCCCTCCAGGCAGGGCAAATGCGTTAACAATTTTATCATTAACTATTTTCAGATGAAAATGATACGGATTATTCGGAATGGAGTCCGATAGGTCCTTTAATACGGAATCGAGAACAGTCATTAGACGTCGATCTTTACAATAATCTTCAGGAGCCGCAAACCCTTCAACAATAGACCTTCCGTATTGTTCTTCCCAAGACACCGGGACAAATTTAGCGGCTGTCAGGATGACAACCGGAAGTAATACAAAATAGAAAATCGGCGCGAAAACAAGAGTTCCAAGCAATGCAGACAATGCTATTTTTAATTTCAATTTTCTTTGTCCGGAGCGAAGTAGATGAGCCGTTTGAGTTGGAGAAAACTGATGAAGTGCCTTTAGAAAGAGTGGACTGGAAATAAGTAACGTTTCAGAAACCTGTTTGTTCCTTTTCAGTCGGAAAGGCTCGCTCGGATCTTGTTTATAAGTCAGATGAATTTGGTCAAAGGGCCAGACCATTGAAAGACTCTTACCATCTCTAACCTCAAGTCCGTTTGAGTTAAACGTGACAGTTACGGAAACCCGTACCGGCGTATTACCGTCGAGATAGATACCTTGCCATTCTGTCATCTTAAATCAGCCTTCTGTTACGAAACCCCGATGCCCATGTCCACATCCAAAATATTTCCCAAACCTTCTCCCATAGTGGAAGCATCCAGTTTTTCCTGGTGGACCGTCTCCAACTTCAACACGCCTTTATAAGTTAAATTATCAGAGAAAAACCGATTGGTCCGAACGATGACCCAGGGATAAGCCAAACCAATTGAAAGGATTAGGAGGAGAGCATTCCCAACATATAACAAACAGTATTTCGATCCCTTTATTTCGGAACAGAATTCACCCTTAGCATAAGTTGTGTGATTTAAGAAATAACGTTTTTGAACTGCAAAAAACCAAAACCAGGACAAACCCAATGTCGGAAGAGTTAAAAATAAAGCTTTACAGAATGGCCACATTAAATCTTGACCTTTTCCATCAAAGGAAAATTTTTCGTTCCCAAAAAAAGACTGCGAAACAAAAAAAGCATATTGTTTTGCTGCAAAAACTGGATAGTAAAGTCCTAATGTAACAAGATTCAAAAATATTCCTGCCACGTAAAATTCGACAAAGTGTTTGACGTGCCCTCGGAACGAAAATCGAATTTCTCTCCAGGAGGTTCGGCTTAGGCGATAACGGTAGCGACCGATTTTAGCTACCGGAATCAATAATACAATGGTCAAAAAATAGATTCCCTGTCCCACACCGTGCCAGATTGAATTCGCTGGAAAAAATTTTATCCCAGAATATAAGCCGTAAAGAAATCCCAAAATTAGAGAGGCTTTTATAGAACCGATAAAGACTTCTTTTCCAGTTCCATGGAAATGGAATCTATCCCCCATGAACTCAATCTGACTAAAAAGATACCTTCTCACTTTAACTTTAGCCCACGCATAATAGATTCCAACTGTTATAAATATTAGAAAAAGGTTAATTAAATGAATTTGGAAAAAGAAACTCCCTTTTCCATAAAAAAAGAATTGGAAGGTTGGTTTGTCTACAGGAACAATGGGATCAACAGTAACCGGAGCATTTTCAGGAGGCTCGACTTTCTTCGCAATTTCAATCGGAGGGGTACTTACGGAATGGATGGTTCTTGCTGGACCGATTTTTCCTGTTGGGCTTCCACACGACTCGCATTCTGACTTTAGCGCTTGTGTGAGACCGCATTTTGGACAGATCATACTTTGAAAACTCATTTCTCCCCCCTGCAAGAAAACTATTCTCCTGACTTAACAGGATATTAATTCATAGTATATCCAATATTATTAACCGCGCAACCTGGTTTGAGCATTTAGGGGATTTGACGTTCGCTAAATTCGCGCTAAACTTATTTCTAAAGACTCAAGGTCACGTACTAATTTTCGTTAATTGGATAAAAGTATGAGGTTATATAAGAACTGGAAAATTTATATTATCGTATTTGGGATTTTTATTTTTTGGGCAACATTCACCGTTGGAATTAACTTTATAGCTAGAAACACGGGCGTTTTGTTTACACCCGAGTTTATGACCCGCCATGCTATTAACGGTTTTGTTCAATATGAACTTGGGAACTACCTTAAGGCCTCCAAAGAATATGAAATCCATTATCAAATTTACAATAAGATGCTGCACAATCGACAGAAAATGTGGATTGCCAAAAAAAATAAACATGAGAATAATAAAAATAATACCCAGATAGAAATTGAGAGTAACAAAAACAAATCCCCTGAGATGTTAGGGAACTTAGCTTGGTATTACTATTCGGAAGGAAGCTTTAAAGAAGCAAAAAAACTAGCTCTGACGGCGCTTGAAATCGATCCATCAAATGATAATGCGCTGTTTACGCTTTCGCGACTTTTTTTCGACGAAAATAATTTTGAAGATGTCCTATCTTTGACAAACCAACTCTTAGAAAGAAACCAGGACCATACGGATGTGCTGATTCTTCAATCGGCGGTTTATTCCAAACAAAATCAATATAACAAAGCTATAGATAGTCTTAATAGAGGATTACGTGATTATAAGGGATCATTTGAAACAGAATCCTTCATCACGGCTCTTAAAACAGTTGGAGAACTGATGAGCCTGCCTGAAGAAAAACGACCCAATTGTCTTCTTGCGCACTACCACAGATACCTGCGGATATTTGATATTTCACAGGGAAAGATCGCCATCAAGTATGCCCAAAAGGCGATTGAAAAAAATGATCGGCCGGATGAAGCTTATATGACAATTGGACTTGTAAATTATAAAATTGGCAATTATGAGGCGGCTTTAGAAAATTTGTTTAAGGCAATATCCCTTAACCATAACAATAGTAGAGCTCTTGACAGAATTTCGACCATTTATGCTGACCGCAACGATCTCTTGAATGAGTATCATGCGACTCAAAATTTAGCAAAATCAACTCCAGATGATCCATTTTATACCGTATGGCATGTTCGGTTTTTACGCAATAAACTGGGCGATTATCAACAAGCCCTAACTGTCGTTGAAAATACCCTTAGGTCACATCCTGACGATCCCCAATTGCTCCATCAAGCCGGCTTGACCTATTATGAAATGGGGAATTATACGCAGGCTTTGGAATTTGAACAAAAAGCAGTAAAGTATGATCCAAATACATTTTATATTCATGAAGCGATAGGTCGAATAGCTGAAGTGGAAGGAAGGTACACAGAAGCCTATAATGCATACGATACCGCTTTAAAATTGGCTCCATTTTCTTCAGAGGTACATCTCGATCTAGAACGTGTTTATGAGGCTCAAAAACGGTATAAAGACGCCATCAAGGAATATAAAGTGGCTTTCGAACTCGGGGAAGATAATATCTATTATATAACTTCCTTTTGCCAACTCTATTATAAGATTTCAGAATATCAATATGCCGTGGATTGTTTTAAAGATGTACTAAAACGTGATCCGGAAAATAATGCAGCAAAAGGTTTGTTGTCACAAAGTCTTCAAAATATAAACCGACAGACATCCAAATAATGAAATCATTAGCTAAAACCCGTATAAAAATAAATTTAAAGAACGCCACAGGTTATGCAGTTATTTATTATTATCTGCTCACCCAATTGTTTTTTTGGACGGTTTCAACTCATACTAAATTTGGAATTGCCGCTCATTCTCTCAACATTACAGGAGTTTGGATCGGTTCAATTTTTTGTTTCTTAACTACAATTCTTTTAATCAAGCATCTTTTCTATTTTATGGTAAGGCATTTTTCATCGAAAGAGCCCATCCCGCAACCTTCCGGTCCCTTTAATATAGCTGAAAAGACGTTTAATTTCTTTGGGTGGTGCTTTTTATTTGCAACAGTTATGGTCTATCTGAACTCAAGATTTGATAGTGAGTACCCGGGCTATTATTCGGCAAAGATCATGGCAATTAAAGAAAATAAACTTTTATTTGATTATGGTCCCAGGTTTACCTCCTTATTACTGGACGTCAATAATCCGGCGAATCAAAAAATGTCACTCGTTATGACCAAAACAAATTCAAATGATCACTGGAATGGGGAACCCCTAAAGATTCTCATCCGACATGGCGACTTAGGATTGCCCTGGATTGAATGGTATGAACGGGATGATGCGACAATGTCAAAAGAAGTGTTAAAAGAATTTCCAAATGCTGCTATGGCTTGGAAAAATCTTCTAAGAACTTATATGCGTTTTGGGGAATGGACAAATTTATCTCAAAAGGGACTGACATATCTTAAGTTAAATCCATCCGATTACAGTTTTTTTGAAACAATCGCGTCTTTCTTAACTAACGCTTCGCATGATAAAGAAGCTTTGCCATTTTATGAACATGTCATTTCACATATTCCGTCTGCTAAAACTTTATTGTCCTATGGCATAGGACTCCATAATTCCGGGAATAATAAAAGAGCTGTTTCTGTTCTTGAACAGGCTGTTGCTATTGACCCAAATGATTCGGAAATTTATTTCTTCCTGGGCGTGGCTCATTATGACCTTCAAGAATGGAAAGACTCATTAAGCAATTTTCAAAAAGTTTTAGAGTTCCGTCCGAATTTTCCTCAGGTGGAGGGTCTTGTTTCAGATCTTAAGAAGAAGTTGGATGTAAAAACATCGATGTAAAGAAATCAAAACTCTGCTACGAACACCCTTTATTTTCAAATAAAGATCTTCTAAAACAAGACACTCTCTCACGAAATTTCTCCTTCAGAACTCCTACCAAAGTAATTTTCAGAGAAGGAATATCCCTTTCAGGACAAATTTCGATCCATAACTAACGATTAGCGGGATGCAGGATTCATCCCAAGAACAGAGTTAGAAAGCTGTCATTGCGAACAAAGTGAAGCAATCTCAAGATTTTACGATAAGATTGCCACGCACCCTTCGGTGCTCGCAATGACATGATTAATAAGTGGGTGCGAAGTCTATCGCTGGTCTTGGGCGGGTTATCTGGTATTTGAAGAGAGACCTTCCAGAAACATCCTTTTATATTGATCCTATTGAAAGAACAAGCAGTTCGCCCTTCATGTCCGGATGGAGATCGCATCGGAACGGAAAATTCCCTGGACGGTTAGGGAGAAAGTGAATCCGGACGGTTTTTCCAGAGTCGATATGAACACCTTTTATCCCTTTCCCCAAGGTTGTTACACCGTTGGATTCAACCAGGACATCAAGATCCGCCAGGAGTGTGGAAGTGAACCCATGGGTAATTTGATCCTGGTTATGGATAACAATCGACGCGGCCTGATCCGGCTTAAGAATCCCTCCCTGGAATTCAAACGTTGAATTTCGTATGATGATCTCCACCTCACCGCTTGTCTGGTCCGTGGGATCCGCTGAATAGGCGGAAAAACCTGAAAAAGTTAAAACCCACATCAATAGAAAAACCCCGGTTCGGACATACTGATTTAAATTCCCCATGTAAAAACCTCCTCTAATGAATATCCCAATATCGGCAATTCATTTATAGAACAATTTATCATCCCCTTACCATTAGAAATTTTTCGGGAATCCGAAAACACCAATATTATAATCTCAGGAATTGCGCGAAAAAGGGGAAGAACAATCCGCATTTTACAATAGATCCGAAACAAATCAGACAGATTTTCCTCTGGGAATTTCTAAGTTTTTATCAATAGTGCCTACACTGGTTTGAATCGTCAAAATATTAAAATTGGTTGGAATGTTTTCTGGAATTTCTATGATAATTTCTTTTTCAGTCCATCGTGTCATTTCCATCTCCGATTGATTAATAAACACCTTCCCTTTTGAGGATTCAAAATTGTACCCCTGAATTTCTAATCTAAAACCAGATCGTGCCTCCTTAAAGCTAATGTGTTGAAGAATCGGAGCCTTCAATCCAATCTTTATCGCCTCCTCTATTTTTTCCGGATTAAATTCAAGGGTAGCCGGAGGCAATGCCTTCAGGGGACGAATGACGTGAATATCCACATGTTTTTTTCCAGTCACCAGGTTTTTCAACCGGGCTTCGAGGATATCCGATTCCATCATGGAAGTGATCATCATATCGAGTGAGGCGTTGACGATATCCGGAATGGTTGAAATTTCTGAGATTCTCGGTCGGACAGGTGAATTCAAGATACAATAAAGGCGGTCCGCCCCGGCATCAATAGCGGCCCCAATGGGGGCATTATGTGTGAGACCTCCATCCACCAGCATGTGTTGATTCATCGGAAACGGAGAAAAAAGTCCGGGAATCGGCACGCTTGCAAGAATGGCATCAATGATATTTGCTGCTGTTAAGGGAATTGCCAACCTCTTTGGGGAATCGCCCCTTATGAGAGTTTTATTGGTAAAAGTAACCCTCTTTTTTGAAACAAGATCATCCGCAATAATAATGAGGTGTATTTGTGATTCGATGATCTTTTTGAAATCAATCGTATTCTGAAGTAATTTCAGGAAAGGTTTGTTATCGTAAATTGCCTTTTTGGAATTAACAATCCAGTAAATGAGGCCGGACGGAATCAAAAAAGCAAGCCATAATGGAATTCGTAAACGGTAAATATCCGATGCGGAAATATTTCTCCAAAGGTCCAGCAGTTGAGTTTGTTGATTTCCAGCGATCAAAGTGGCATTGAAAGCTCCGGCAGAAGTTCCCGTTACGATATCAAATGAAAAGTCTAGCTGGTTTAGGGATTGGACAACACCTGCTTCGTAAGCCGCCTTGGCGCCTCCTCCGGAAAGAATAAGAGCGTTTTTCATTTTATAGAAAACCTTTGCGTAGATTAAAGCGATCTAATTTCGTGATTTCCGGGCGATTAAAAAATCGGTCCTGTCGTAAAGTTTGGATTATTTTTACGTTCGATTTCATAGTTGCAAGGACGGATAGAACTGCTCTATGGTTCACCAATACAAGACACTAAAAACCTTATGTTTGCGGATCTCCGTAAAATCTCGCCGATTACAAGTAATTAATGTGGCCCCAATCTCTCTGGCAGATAGGGCGATCAAGACATCAAAGGCCAACTCTCGCATCTTAGCCGGACCAAAACCATTTTTCTTGCTAATAAGGGAAATGATTTCGCCAGACTCTATCCAATGACGCTCCGAAGGGGTAATGATACGCACGTTTTTAGCCAAATCTGATACAAATTGGAGTTCTAGATCCGCTCTTGCCCCTCGACGCAATTCATGTAGAACAACAGCAGAACACCGGATGATCCATGGAGATCGAAGCAGTCCGAGTGAAAAACGTCCGGTTCTAAAATTTTCAATATAAACCGACGTATCCAGAATGGCCAGATTACCGGTCGGCAAAAGAATCCTTCTTCCCCACACCGCTATATTTTCGGAGGATAGAGTCGTGAATGGCTTTTTCTGTAACCAAAGCCAACGCCTGCTCAATCGTTTCTGTTACCGTAACAGAACCCAAAGCTTTCCGGGCTTTGGCTAACTGACTTTTATCTAATCGCACTGTGACTTGTGATTTTGGCATACCGCCTCCTGTTATGTCTTACATATTATATAATTATGTATTACGTTGTCAAGCATGGAAACGACCAAGAACAGAGATAGAAAGTTGTCATTGCGAGCGAAGCGAAGCAATCTCGCCATCGTGAACCGAGATCGCCACGCACCCTGCGGGCGCTCGCGATGACAGGCAAAACAAGGAGTTGCAAATCCTATCTCTGTTCCTGGGACGAAACAGGAGTGAGGATTGGTCGACGGCAGAATAAACGGGCATAAAGAAGTTCCGGCCTGCCTGTTTTATTCGAGGACATTGTCTTTTATCGGCGCCCTGCGTCGCTGGCGCCATTCAAAAAAATTTTGCTGAAAAGTTTCAAAATATAGATAGATCACGGGGGTAATGTAAAGGGTGACCAGCTGGGAAACCAGCAATCCACCGACAACTGCCAAACCAAGAGGTCTCCGGGTGTCTGACCCCGCGCCGAAGCCAATCGCGATCGGGAGCGTTCCCATTAAAGCCGCCATCGTCGTCATCATAATCGGACGGAAGCGGATCAGACATCCCTGATAAATGGCGTCAAAAGCGTTTTTTCCTTCGTTTCGCCGGGCGTTGAGCGCAAAATCAATCATCATAATAGCGTTTTTCTTCACGATTCCCAATAACATCAAAAGCCCCACAAAGCCAAAGATATTAAGTTCCATGTGAAAAAGCATTAGCGTCGCCAACGCTCCGAAGGCCGCGGAAGGAAGACCCGACAGGATTGTAATGGGATGAATAAAACTCTCGTAAAGAATGCCCAGGACGATATAAATGACCAGAAAAGACAAAATGAAAAGGATGGAAAGGCCTTGAAAAGAGGATTGGAAAGCCTGGGCCACTCCTTTGAAAGTGGCATTCAGGGTGGCGGGAAGGTTTAATTCACGCCCAACTTTTTCAATTTTCTTTACAGCATCGCTTAAGGAAACGCCCGGCTCCAGGTTAAAAGAAATCGTCACGGAGGGAAGTTGGCCCAGGTGTGCCACGGTCAGCGGACCCACGCCCGGATTAAGCCTGGCGACACTATTTAACGGGACAAGCTGCCCTGTGGAGGCCCGGATATAGAGCAACGATAGCGCATTTGGATTTAATTGGAATTCCGGGTCCAATTCCATAATCACCCAATATTGATCCGAAGGGGTATAAATCGTTGAGACTTGACGCGCCCCATAGGCGTTATAAAGGGCGCTTTCGATCTGATCAGCCCTTACTCCGAGGGAGGAAGCTTTATCCCGATCGATTTCGACGTTGATCTGAGGCGTCGTAATTTCTAAATCGCTGTTCACGTCCTGAAACCCCGGCAAAGTCCGGATTTTGGATTCCAGGACGGGCGCCCATTGATAGAGTTCCTGAATGTCAACATCTTGCAGGGTATACTGGTACAGGCTTTTGGTGAGCTGGCCTCCAATTCGAATGGTGGGAAGATTCTGTGGAAAAGCTTTAATGCCTGTAACCGCAGCCAGCTTTGGACGCAGCTCCTGAATCACCTGCTCGACATCGGGACGTTGGGAACGTGGTTTCAAACGCATAAATATTCTGCCCGTATTTCCTGTCACGTTTGGGCCTCCAGCCCCAATGGCCGACATAAAATTTTCCACATAGGGATCCTGCTGGACAATTTTGGCCAATGCCTGCTGGTGTGTTTTCATGGATTCAAAAGAAATATCCTGGGACCCCTGTGTAAAAGCAAAAATCAAGCCCGTATCACTATTAGGAATAAAGCCTTTAGGAATAATCATAAATAAATAAACCGAAGCCATAAAAAGAATACCAAATATCAGGATAACCAGCCTGCGGTGCGCTAATGAAAATCTTAGACTCCTGTCGTAAATGCCCAGCAACCATTCAAAGAATCTCTCGAAAAGATTATAAAGCCGGCCATGTTTTTCCGACCGGTGAACTTTTAGAAGCCTGCTGCAGAGCATAGGCGTGAGCGTCAGGGAGACAAAACCTGATACCACAACGGTTGTGATGATCGTCACTGAAAATTCGTGCAAAAGCCTTCCTAAAATTCCTCCCATTAAGAGGACCGGAATGAATACTGCCGCGAGAGAAACGGTCATCGAAACGATCGTGAAACCGATTTCCCTGGAGCCCTTCAGCGTTGCCGGTAAAACTTCTTCTCCTTTTTCCAGATGGCGCACAATATTTTCAAGCATCACGATCGCGTCATCGACTACGAATCCCACAGAAAGCGTCAACGCCATCAAAGAGAGATTATCAATACTGTAACCCAATAAATATAAGACGCTGAAAGTTCCCATAATGGAGATGGGCAAAGCAAGACTGGGAATGAGGGTGGCAGGAAGTTTGCGAAGGAATAAAAAGATCACCAGGATAACCAGGCCAATGGCCAAAATCAGGGTGAATTTCACCTCATTAATGGATGCAAGAATGGACACGGAGCGGTCATAGAGGACTTCAAACCTTACTGAAGCGGGCATTTGCCCCCGGAATACCGGCAACAGTTTTTTGATGGCATCGGCTACCTCGACGGTATTTGTGCCAGGCTGGCGTTGAATGGCCAGAACAATGGCTCGCGTATCGTTGTACCAGCTTGCCACCTTGTCATTCTGGACACTGTCAATGACTCTTCCCAGCTCTTCCAGCCGGACGGGAGACCCGTTCCGGTAGGCCACAATCAGCTGACGATAAGCGGCGGCATTGGTGAGTTGTCCTGAAGCCTGGACGGTAAAAGCCTGGTGGGCGCCATAAAGCGTCCCGGTGGGAAGATTCACATTTTGCTGACTGATCGCTCCCGCAACTTCGTCGATTCCGAGCCCGCGCGAGGCCATAGCCGCGGGATCAAGCTGAACCCGCACAGCATATTTTTGCGAACCGAAAACCTGTACCTGTGCGACTCCGCTGATCGTTGAAATACGTTGCGCAATCATGTTCTCCGCATATTCATCGATTTTTGAGAGAGGAAGCAAAGGGGAACTTAAAGCCAGGAAAAGAATCGGCTGATCGGCGGGATTAACCTTCTGGTAGGTCGGGGGGCTTGGCATGCCGGGAGGGAGGTTTTTCTGGGCGGCAACTATCGCCGATTGGATATCCTGCGCGGCCGCATCAATATTTCGATCCAGGGAAAATTGAACGGTGATTTGAGTGATGCCGCGGCCATTGATCGAGGTCATGGAATCGATCCCCGCAATGGTCGAAAACTGTTTTTCCAGGGGGGTTGCGACGGAGGAAGCCATGGTCTCGGCGCTGGCTCCCGGCAAATTTGCGGAGACTGAGAGGGTGGGAAAATCCACATCGGGAAGTTCGCTGACAGGCAATGCCCGGTAGCCGATAATGCCAAATAAAAAAATACCGGCCATCAAAAGCGTTGTCATAACCGGTCGCCGGATGCATAGCTCGGGAATATTCATTTTTGATTTTCTTGGGAATGTGCCGGCGAACCCGAATCCCGGACCACGACTTTTGACCCTGGGACCAGGCGAAGCTGTCCGTCGGTCACAACCTGGTCGCCTGGCGAAACCCCTTTTTCGATGACAGCTTCTTCATCCATCACGCTTTCAACAACCACAGAACGGAATTCCACCGTGAAGCCCGGGTTTATGACATAAAGGAACTGACCGGTCTGTCCTGTTTGTACAGCCCGCGACGGAACAACGATGGCGTTGTCCTGTTTTGTGACAAACAAATCAACATTGACAAACTGTCCGGGCCATAAGGTTTTATTCTGGTTTGAAAAAAGGCCTTTTAACTGAATCATTCCGGTCTGTAAATCAACCGCATTGTCGACAAACGTAAGGTCCCCCAGAACAGAGGATCCTTCTTTGCCGGGAACGGCCGCCTCGACCTTTAATTTTCCCAAAGCTCTATATTTTCTGATTTCCGGCAGATAACGGCCTGGGACTGAAAAAGACACATAGATGGGGCGGACCTGGTTAATGACCAGAAGCACCAGGTCATTGGCTTTGACCACGTTTCCCTCATGAACAAGAAGGTTCCCGGTGATCCCATCGATCGGAGAACGGATAAAACAGTACTCAAGCTGAAGTTTCGCATTTTCTATCGCCGCTTCATCGCCAAGAAGCGTTCCTTCGAGAGCCTGAGAATTGGCTAAAATCCGCTCATATTGTTCACTTGCCACATAACCGTTTTTTACTAATTCTTGATATCGGTTAACCTCCTTGCGGGCATTTTCAGCCTGAGCCCGGTCCTTTGCCAGGTTGGCCTCAGCCTGCTTGAGCTGAGCTTCAAAGGGGCGGGAATCCAATGTAAAAACCAGATCTCCTTTTTTAACATATTCCCCTTCTTTAAAATTAACCTTTTGAAGGGTCCCGCCGACCTGTGCCTTTACACTGACGGTTGAATAGGCCTGACCATTGCCAATGGCATGGATTTTAACGGGAACGGTTTTCTGAACGGCCCGGGCCGTTGTAACGGGAACAGCCTCGGCCGCCTTTGGTTTTCTGGCAGGGGATTGCTGGGTTGTTTGAACGGAGCAATTTGTGAAAATAAGGAAAATGATTGAGAACAAAAATGAAATTTTCATTAGGGGCGGGTTTAAAATTCCTTGCCTGTTTTTAAATTGACTGGCCCTGATTATAGCCTAACTTTCACAGATTTTCTTCTGCTTTTTGAGGCAATGACCGGAATTCTTTTCTTACGTCAAAAATAAACTTTTTTCGGTTAAACGGGTCTGAACGATTTAGGGATGTCATCAAAGGCCGGCAGTCCGTCAATGCTTCGCAGATTTTTTTCCCGGCGATACGCTTCTAGTTTGTCTGCGCCCTTTGCTCTAGCCCACTTTTCAAGAGCATCCCGGTCCCCCTTATAATCAAAAAATGGGACTGCATAGCCGCAAGAATCGGATATTCGGCTTATTCTGACCCGTATGAAGGCCCTCGTTCCTGAATTTTCAGGAAAAAACGTTACGAAAAAAGGGTATTCTGGAAGGCCGGGGGTAACGGCCTCCCCCCTCCCATGTAACCGGACAATCCTGGGAGGGCCTTCAAACGCGCAGAACATCACAACAATTCGGCTATTTTCCCGAAGATGGGAGATCGTCTCCGCGCCGCTTCCCGTGAGATCCTGATAAACAACAGTTAACGGGTCGATGACCTTAAAAGAATCTCCTCCCTTGGGAGAGCAATTCACATGTCCATCGCGCGCGATCGGCGCGGTGGCTACAAAAAATACCCGCTGTTGCTTTATCCATGCAGACATTTCGTCGTCGATTTTTTCGTAAATTTTGGCCATAATCCATCCTCCCTTGCCCGGGGTCATTACCCCAAACATATTGATTAAAAGAGCCGTATTTTTAGTTTCTCCTTTAAATTTTGCCACGGATGCCGTCCCATTTTCCAATAAAAGCCACCCTTCATAAAAAAATTATTTTAATGGGCATAACTAGTGAACGAAAATGCAGAAAACCCTTGATAGTCCGTGTTGAAAACGATTTTATGCACCTGAAGATAACCGCTTTTAGTTGAGAAACATATAGTCGTATGTTAAAATGACCGCGCTATTATTGATCAAAACAGCGTTCATGGGG
>JACOTA010000022.1 GCA_016178585.1 Nitrospirota bacterium | reverse complement strand
CGAGTTGTGCCTTGACCAACATTTCGTCAGCATTAGGTAGACCGAGATCGGCAAAGACGTTTCCGGTTCCTTTTTCAATATCGATCATTGTCTTTCTCCTTTGGCGTAAGCTTCCGCCGCCTTTAATCTTTCCTTAATCGTCCTGAAGTCCTCCTGATTGTCAAAATATCGAAGACTATACCTGGTATTAATCTACTTGAAGCATCAGCGGATTAGGTTTATTATATATATAATATATAGTTATAATATAGACATGATTGAGTTTGAGTGGGATGAACGAAAAAATGAATCTAACCGTAAGAAACACGGGATTTGGTTTGAGGAAGCCCAACAGGTATTTGATGATCCAAACGGATTAGTGTTTTACGACGAAGGCCACTCAAACGACGAGGATCGCTTTCTTTTGTTAGGATTGAGTGGTTCTGCTAGAGTTTTAGTCATTGTATTCTGCGAAAGAAAGAAAAACGAAATTATACGAATCATTTCGGCCAGAAAGGCAACGAAAAAGGAGATAAAAAGATATGAAGAAGGAATATGATTTTTCTAAAATGAAAACTGTAAAAAATCCTTATGCCTCAAAAAAGAAAGCTATTGGAATTAATCTAAGCGCAGAGGTTATTGATTATTTCAAAGGTCTTTCTAAAGAAGCGGGAATTCCCTATCAAACTTTGATTGATCTTTACCTGCGTGATTGCGTGAAAAGTAAGAAGAAACCGAAGTTTGAATGGGCGGCGTAATAACAAGGCAGGTAAACTTCGCCATTTTAGTTGTTAAATTAAAGGAAATAAAATCGCTCGGAGGCTTCGACGAACCGACCTCTGAGGAGAAAAATATTTGTCTAAACAGATACTTTTAGGCGGGCATGCAAAGACATGCATATTACTTTATTCTACTTTCCACCCTTTTGGTAATTCTTAAGATTTAGAGTTTTAAATATTGCGGAATCGAAGCCTTGAAAGATACAGGAAAAGAGGGAGGTTTTTATACGGGGTTTTTTGAATTGAATTGTACACCCTGGAAGTTTTTTAGCACACTGGCATTAAAGAAGATGTGATGGCTGTAACGTAAGTGATTGAAAAGAAAACCCGGAAGGGAATAAGATAGCTGCGCTGGATAAAGAGAAACGCTTCGCCCCGCAAGCGAGGAGTGGAGCTGGCGAGGATCGAACTCGCGACCTTCAGACTGCCAGTCTGACGCGCTCCCAACTGCGCTACAGCCCCCTTGGATTCAATTGGTTTGTATGGTATCATTCACCCATTTTCTTGTCAAATTTATTTTCCGAAGGAACCCACCATGATTGGAACACCGCTTACACCCCATGCGAAACGTCTAATGCTTTTAGGTTCAGGCGAGTTGGGAAAAGAGGTTGCCCTTGAAGCTCAAAGATTCGGGGTCGAGGTGATCGCGGTAGACCGATACCCCAATGCCCCGGCCAT
Organism: Nitrospirota bacterium; assembly: GCA_016178585.1. Lineage (NCBI taxonomy): Bacteria > Pseudomonadati > Nitrospirota > Nitrospirota bacterium. The sequence continues at coordinate 18,716 of JACOTA010000022.1, read as the reverse complement.
GCAGGTGGCGCATCGATCCCATGTCATTGACATGCTCGATCGCAAGGAGCTAGCCCGAATCATTTCCCTCGAAAAACCCCACTTTGTAGTTCCTGAAATTGAGGCGATAGCAACCGATTATCTCCTGGAAATTGAAAGGGAGGTGATGGTAATCCCCACCGCCCGTGCCGTCCGTTTAACCATGGACAGGGAAGGAATTCGAAAATTAGCGGCGGAGGAACTCAAACTTCCGACGAGTCGGTATTGTTTTATCGACGATGAGAAAGATTTGGTTAAAGCCGCTGATTCGACCGGATACCCTTGTGTCATGAAACCGGTGATGTCTTCTTCCGGAAAAGGACAATCGGTCATAAAAACCCCGAACGACTTAAACAAAGCCTGGGAATACGCGCAGGCGGGGGGTCGTGCCAGGAATAAAAAAGTGATTTTGGAATCCTTTATTCCGTTCGATTATGAAATCACACTTCTGACCGTCAGAGGGGTCAATGGAACGGTTTTTTGTCCTCCCATCGGACATATTCAAATTGACGGTGATTACCGTCAATCGTGGCAACCTCACCCGATGCCCCCCGTTGTATTGGAAAAAAGCCAGCGGATAGCAAAAATTGTTACCGATAATTTGGGAGGGAGAGGTATTTTTGGGGTTGAGCTTTTTGTAAAAGGGGAGGAAGTCTACTTTTCTGAGGTTTCTCCGCGTCCCCATGACACCGGCATGGTCACTTTAATAACCCAGGACCTTTCCGAATTTGCGCTCCATGTCCGCGCTGTCCTCGGTTTCATGGTTTTTCAACCTGTTTTAAGGATTCCTGGCGCTTCATCCGTAATTTTGTCCCCTGGCGCCGGCGGCGTGGCGCCTCAATATGAGGTGAGTGAGGCGATGAATGACCCTCACGTTCAAATTCGTCTTTTTGGAAAGCCTGATTGCAAAAAAAATAGACGAATGGGAGTTGTGTTAACGTCTGATTCAGACCCGTTTAAAGCGGTGGAAAGGGCAAAAGAGGCGGCTTCAAAGGTAAAACTTGTTTTTTAGGTCAAGGCGCGGTTTAAGGTTTTTTAACTTTGGATTAAAATTTCGTAATAAATTAATTAAGCTTGACATGTTGGAAAGGGTTTGTTATATATATTATACGTATTGTCTGAGTTTTACGGTAACATTGGATTTTGTAAATTTTAAATGAAATTAACAAGAAATGAAAAAGACCACAGATCATGTTTTTCTGTGGTCTTTTTTTAATTCAATTAACGTTTAACCAGACAAAATAAAAAATCTAAGGAGGTGAGTTTCTAATGGCAAAAGGTACAGTTAAGTGGTTTAACACCAGCAAAGGTTACGGTTTTCTTTCCCAGGAAAATGGAGAAGACGTATTTGTCCATTTTTCAGCAATTCAAGGAGATGGCTACAAATCGTTAAACGAAGGCGACACGGTTGAATTTGAAGTTACCAATGGAGCAAAAGGACCCCAGGCATCTTCTGTTGTGAAGGTATAATTTTATTTAACGCAAATTAAATTTTATTATAGGTGACACACGTTAAAAGCCGTTGTTTCAAGAAAAGAAACAACGGCTTTTTTATTATTGTAAGAAAAAATTTAGGGCTTGATCGTGGGGGAGCCGGAGATTGGAAGAGGAGCAGTTTCCAAATGCTCGCTTGAACTAGAGTTTGCGTCATTTGCCTGAATATTTTCCGGTTTCCGTTTTACAACAAAAGGGATGGAATAAAGAAGGGTTCCGTCAGCCGACGTGATATCAACTCTCCATTTTCCCATCCAATTGGGTTTCATGATCAATCCGCTCACCGCCCGTGTCTGATTTTCCTTAACGGGCAATGTAGCGTCTAAAATGATTTGATCCCTTAAAAACCAGAGATGTTTAATCTGGGTATTTTCCGGTCCTTTGCTTATTTTGGTGACTGCGTAAAATTTGCCAGCGTCATTGTAAAAGACCGGAATCGGCTGTCGGGTGGATGAAACAAGCTGCCCGGAGTCCGCAGAAACAAAACCCTCTTCGACCTTGATTTCCTGTGAAAGGCTTTCGGCTCCATAACATAATGAGGCGCTCAGGACTATTAGAAACACACCCATGCAACCCATTGAAATTAAATGTTTTTTAAACATGACACATCTCCTTTTTTTAAGAGACTGGGATCCTTGATCTAATTAAGGATAGCCTAAATTACGCCGCTGAGAACAGAGTTAGAAAGCTGTCATTGCGAACAAAGTGAAGCAATCTCAAGACTTTACGATAAGATTGCCACGCACCCTTCGGTGCTCGCAATGACATGATTAATAAGTGGGTGCGAAGTCTATCGCTGGTCTTGGGTGATAAGTGCCATTTGCTTTTTAAAATTCATTGGAATATAATTCAAAATTATTGTCTCAATTAAATGACTTTACACAAAAAAAGAGACAGTTCCGAATTTCCGGGAGATTCATGAAAATTTTCGAAACAAAACGAGAAGGAAAGCAGGAAGGCGCCAAGACCGTTGTTTATGAATGTCGTTTTGGACATATTTACGGATGGACTTTTTTCTCCAAAGAAGAAGAAGATTCGTTTAATTTGTTAAGAGAAAATGAAGCGTTAGAGTGTCCTACCTGTGATTTAACCCAGCTTGAAGCCGGAATCGTTTCCCTTCAAAAGCGATTGGTTCATTTATCAGAGCAAACGCTGAAAATGAGAAAAAGTGAACGGCGTAAAAAAAGTATGCCGATCTCTTTCCCTGACCGGCGGGCGGGAAGCCGCAGGGGGACCGACCGTCGGGGGACTTTAGGTAAGTAGATAGTCACCAGCGAGCAAAGCAAGCGAGAGGGGGAGGCTCCATCCGGCTAAGCCGGTGGAGGGGGCGACGCAAGCCCCTTTAATAGTTTATTTGGGTGAAGGAAGAGAACGACTAAATAAGTTTTTTTGCCCGATATAAGCGGTTTCGCTGTGACTATTCCAGATGTATTCGGCCAACACATACCGGCTGTATGTTTTTTCTTTGATTCTTGGGTTGGTCAGCCTTTCCCCTTTTGCCCATTTTAATTCCTTAAAAACTAAAATACTGCCTCTTGTATAATCGCCGCTTCCATTAGGTGGAATTCCTATTTTTTCGAACTCATTATTTTTTAGCCCTTCCGACAGATAATAAATAAGGTTCTCAATCTGATGGAGGGGGGTTTTTGGAGGGATGAGAAGATGCGTTTGGCCAGAAAGATTATGGAAAACGACTCTAAAACTGGGTTGATGAAAATTTTTCCTGCAAGGAGGAGTCGGGCAGGTGGAAGAAGGTTTTTCAGGAGGCGCCGGGGCGGCCCCTGGAGCAGACGTAGGGGCAGTTGACGCGGGTTCGTTCTGGGCAAAAGAAGGGTGAAGAAAAAAGAATAAAGAGAAGAGGCTATATAAAAGAATTAAGGGTTTCAATCATGGGTCTCCGGTTAGTCTTTTGAAAATATATCAGATGACGATCATTTGTACAAGTTTTACTCTGGAAACGTTCTGATTTTTTCTTGACAGGAACGTGAAAGAAAGATAACTTAAAAAAATTAAATCATTTCTTATCCAGTCTGATTTTAAAAAGGAGTAGTGAATGCCTAAAAAAACCGCTAAAAGATATTTTTTCACTTTTCTTTATGATGAGTTTCGTGATGATCATGAACGGAACGGGATCAATTTCTTATGCGACGAATGGTTATTTTCCACATGGTTACGGCGTGACAAATAACGGTTTAGCAGGGGCGGGTGTGGCTTTTCCTCAAGACACTTTGGCCTCGGCTGCCAACCCGGCCGGGCTTGTTTCCCTCGGCACCCGTTATGACGCGGGGATTAGTTTTTTTAATCCCAACCGGCAATATACGGTAACGGGCAATCCTTCAGGCGTGCCTGGAACTTTTGGCCTGGCGCCGGGTACTTTTGGAAGCGATTCCAGGTGGTTTGTCATTCCTTCTTTATCGGCAAACTGGTCATTACATAACGATAGCTCGATCGGATTAGCCATTTATGGTCATGGAGGAATGAATACGGACTACTCGACTGCGCCGGGACCTTATGGATCTACTTCCGCCGGCGTGGACCTTTCTCAGCTGTTTATCGTCCCCACCTACGCGTTGAAGCTTGCGTCCAACCATGCGATAGGAGTTTCACCCGTGTTTGCTTACCAGAGGTTTGAAGTCCAGGGTCTTCAGGCTTTTTCCCCTTATTCCAGCAATCCGTCAAGTCTTACGAACAACGGCCACGCGAATTCCTATGGCTATGGCGCAAAAATTGGTTATCTTGGAAAAATAATGCCTCAACTCAATTTAGGAGCTTCATACCATTCGAGGACCAAGATGTCTAAATTCTCCGATTACGCGGGTTTGTTTGCCGAACAGGGTGGTTTTGACATTCCATCGAGCTGGGACCTCGGTCTGGCCTACCAGGCAATTCCTCCATTGACCTTTTTGTTTGATGTTCAACAAATTAACTATAGCGAAATTAAATCAATAGCCAATCCCCTTCTGCCAAACCTGCAGCCAGGAACGCTGGGAAATGACAATGGATCTGGTTTTGGATGGAAAGATATGACCATTTATAAGGTAGGATTACAGTGGCAAAGTAGTGAAGAGTGGACCTGGAGGGCGGGATACTCTACGGGAAATCAACCCATCCCGAGCGCCGAAATGTTATTTAATATTATCGCGCCTGGGGTGATTGAACAGCATGCAACGGTCGGATTTACAAAAAATATGACCAAAGATCAGGCATTTAACTTTGCTCTCATGAGAGCGTTTTCAAAGAGTATCAACGGACCCAATACATTGGAAATCCCGGGGCAGCAAAACATTGAACTGAAGATGGATCAATGGGAAGCTGATTTTAGTTATTCCTGGAATTTACCAGACGGAATATAAGCTTATTCCGTGGCTGATGACTCTGGATGGTCCCGAATGGGTGGCCTTCTTGAACGATCTTCGAACTTTTTGCCTGACTTCAGAGCTTACCTGAACCTGTCGCTTGTCGATCTTCATGAAGTCTTGCAGAATTCATTGGGAGAAAATAGAAAAAGCGATGGCTGGGGAGAGAGGATTCGAACCCCTGTAAACGGAGTCAGAGTCCGCTGTCCTACCACTAGACGACTCCCCAGTGAGAAAATGATTTGAAAGGGTGAGGCCATTCTAAGCAAATCCCCTTTCCCTGTCAAGATTTTTGAAGGAGGAAGTCTGCTTTCTTGTCGATTAAATCCATTTTTTTCTTTTGAAGAAAATTAAAAGAAAAATAGCGATTCCTGCCATTACCCCCATGATTTTCGCCGGCCAAATAAAGGAAAAACTTGATTTCTGCTTATTAATCGTTTAGCCTACCTACGTATTTCAACATTTTTATTTTTGAAAAAAGGGTGAATTTAATGAATTTTGAGCCGAGGTTTAACTGGTCAGCGGAAGAGGTCTATGAAATCTATCGTCAGCCATTTCCAGATTTGATTTTTAATGCCGCCTCAATTCACCGGCAATTTTACGACCCGTCAAAGGTTCAGTTTTGCACTCTCCTTTCGATTAAAACGGGGGGGTGCCCCGAAGACTGCGGATATTGCCCGCAAAGCGCGCATTTTTCGACCCCCGTGGGCAAAACGGGTTTGCTCTCCCGCGAAGTCATCATTGACGCGGCGTTGAAGGCCAAAGAGGAAGGATCAACCCGATTTTGCATGGGGGCCGCCTGGCGGGAAATAAAAGATGGAGAAGACTTCAATCAGGTGCTTCAAATCGTTCGAGAAGTCGCTCTTACCGATATGGAAGTCTGCGTGACCCTTGGGATGTTGACGTCTGCCCAGGCGGAGAAATTAAAAAAGGCCGGCCTGACGGCTTATAACCATAATATTGATACCTCAGAGCAGTATTATCCAAATATTATTACGACCCGGACCTATCAGGACCGGTTAGATACGATCCGGCATGTCATCCATGCGGGGATATCGGTCTGCAGCGGAGGGATTCTTGGAATGGGGGAATCCATACGGGATCGGTGCGCAATGTTGGCGCAGCTGGCCAGAATTACACCGCATCCTGAATCGGTACCCATTAATTTATTGGTTCCATCCCAGGGAACCCCGCTTGAAAACGCTTCTCCGGTTGATCCGCTCGAATTGGCGAGAACCGTTGCCACGGCGAGGATTTTAATGCCGGTTTCCCGAATTCGTCTTTCAGCCGGAAGGCTGTCTTTAAGCCGGGAAGCCCAGGCGCTCTGCTTCCTGGCAGGAGCGAATTCCCTTTTTTCGGGAGATAAACTTTTAACCACTCCCAATCCGGAGGTGAATCAGGATGCTCGGTTGCTTTCAGACCTCGGCATGACCAGGGAGGAAATGATAGGGGCGAAAACAGGTGCTCAGAACCAATAAAGATCATTTGATAGAATTTGCGGTTCAGGGGACCGTCCAACACCCTAAAAGTTATGGATGGGAGCTGGGGCGTGACGGAAAGTCGTATATGCTGCCGACGGTGGGTGGAATTACCTATAACGTAAAAATAGGAGATTCCGTTTACGGGTGGGAAGGAGATCATATTGAACCCGGGGCTTCCATCACCCATGATTCGCAAAAATTGACCCAGGATCCCAACCGTTCCTTAAATAGCTTTTCGTGTATTGGAAACCGGGTGACGGTATTAACGGGAGCAGCCAAAAGGAGGCAGGGAACCGTCATCGGCCACCACGGGGGTGTTGAACATGTTCTAATTGACTTTGATGATAAAACGCTTTCTCAGTTGACTTACGACGACAAAATGTTAATTCGGGCAAATGGACAAGGACTTAAATTGCTCGATTATCCGGGCATCTCCGTTTTTAGCCTCTCACCGGAACTCTTTGAAAAATTAGGGATAAGTTCTTCCAGAGACAAAAGGCTTAGCGTTCCGGTTACCGCCGTTGTTCCAGGAAAGTTAATGGGGTCCGGGTTGGGGCATAGTGATATTTTTAAGGGAGATTATGATATTCAAAGTAGTGACCGGAATGCTTTAAAAGAACTTGGGTTAAATCAACTCAAGTTTGGAGATCTGATCGCGATTATGGACCATGACAGTTCTTATGGGTGGTGTTACAAAGAAGGGGCCGTCAGTATCGGTGTCGTCGTCCATGGTGATAGTTATCTGGCAGGACACGGGCCTGGTGTTCAAACGATTTTAACGAGCCCGACGGGAGAGATCGTCCCGAAAATAGCGCCTAATGCCAATATCGGGTTTTATTTAAAATTAGGACGGTGGAGAACTCGAAAAAGAAATTGACTTCAAAAAGAAACCTTGACTACAATTAAGTCGTCAAATAGTCATTTTTTCAAAACGATAACGATAAAAATGCACTGGGCGTTGAGAAGGGGTTAGTTGCAAAGCCACATCCTTGAAGGCGACTGAGGCGTACAGAGTCGGTGCGTTGAAGGAGACTGAGAGGCGAGAACGCAGCAAATAGCCCCTTATCGACGACCAGAGAAGGGGAACTTATGTCAGCTGAAACAGACGCCATTAAAAAACGATATCAGTCGATGCCCGCAAAAGTAGCTGCCGCAAGAAAGAAATTTGGCCGGGCTTTAACACTTTCCGAGAAAATTCTTGTTTCGCATGCCGATCATTTTGAGACTCAAGTGTGGGAACGGGGGAAGGCCCAGCTTTTATTGCGCCCCGACCGGGTGGCCATGCAGGATGCGACAGCTCAGATGGCGCTTCTTCAGTTCATGCAGGCGAACAAGCCGACCGTAGCCGTTCCCAGTACCGTTCATTGCGATCATTTAATCCGCGCTCAAAGCGGTGCAAAAGAGGACATAGAAAGAGCCATTGAAGAAAACAAAGAAGTCTATAATTTTTTAAGGTCTGCCTCGGAAAAATATGGAATTGGGTTCTGGAAGCCGGGCGCCGGAATCATACACCAGGTCGTTTTAGAAAATTATGGATTTCCAGGCGGTTTGATTATTGGGACCGATTCACATACGCCCAACGGCGGCGGGCTGGGAATGCTGGCGATTGGCGTCGGTGGAGCGGACGCCGGGGAGGTCATGGCAGGTCTTCCATGGGAAGTGCTTCATCCTAAACTGATCGGGGTTAAATTGACCGGCGCTCTAAAAGGATGGGCTTCTCCAAAAGATGTGATTTTGTATCTCTGCGGTCTATTAACCACCAAAGGGGGAACCAATAAGATTGTCGAATATTTTGGCCCTGGCGCTCAAACGATAAGCGCGACTGGAAAAGGGACGATCACCAACATGGGGGCGGAACTGGGCGCGACCACCTCTATTTTTCCATATGATTCACGGATGGCGGACTATTTAAGGGCAACCGAAAGGGATGAATATGCCCGTTTGGCCGATGAAAATAAAGATTTGTTAACGGCCGATCCGGAGGTTTTGGCTTCGCCCGGAAAATACTTCGATGAAATCGTTGAACTCGATCTTTCCACACTGGAACCTTATATCGTTGGCCCCCATACGCCTGACCTTGCCCGGCCTATTTCAAAATTTGCCGCGGAAATTCAGGAAAAGAATTATCCCACAAAACTCAGCGCCGGTTTAATCGGGAGTTGTACCAATTCTTCCTATGAAGATATCGGGCGAGCGGCTCATATCGCAAGACAGGGTTTAGCGGCGGGCTTAAAAGCCAAGACCCAGTTTATTGTGACACCGGGTTCCGAAAGAATTTTCCACACCATGAAACGAGATGGTTTCTTAGAGACTTTTGAGAAAATGGGGGCAACCGTCATGGCGAATGCGTGCGGGCCCTGCATCGGTCAGTGGAAAAGGAATGACGTAAAGAAAGGCGAGGCCAATTCCATCGTGAGTTCGTATAACCGGAACTTTCCGGGACGGAATGATGGAATAGCAGAGACCTTATCGTTTTTAAGCAGTCCGGAAATTGTGACCGCACTGGCTTTTGCCGGAGATCTGACATTTGATCCGGTTTCAGGAAAAATTAAAACGGCAGAAGGAAAGGAGGTCAAATTTTCTCCGCCTCAATCGGATGACTTGCCGAAAAAAGGTTTTGCAAAGGGAGAAGCAGGGCTTATTCCCCCGGCCAAAGACGGGAGCAAGGTAAAAATTGACATTCCTCCCGATAGCGAAAGACTCCAGCTTTTACAACCCTTCGCCCGATGGGATGGAAAAGACTTCAAAGATCTCCCCGTCTTGATAAAAACCAGGGGAAAAACAACCACTGATCATATTTCTCCGGCGGGGCAATGGTTAAAATATAGAGGGCATCTGGATAAAATCAGCGATAATATGTTTCTCGGCGCGACCAATGCATTTAGTTCAGAACCCGGTAAAGGGACCGACGTGCTAACGGGGGAAACCGGTTTGACCATTGCTCAAATCGCCAGGAGATATAAGGCAAAAGGAATCGGAACGATTGTGATAGGTGACGAAAACTACGGAGAAGGGAGCAGCCGCGAACATGCCGCGATGTCTCCGCGGTTTTTGGGGGCGAAGGTGGTGATCACCAAGAGCTTCGCCCGAATCCATGAAACCAACTTAAAAAAGCAGGGAATCTTGCCGTTAACGTTTGCAAATCCTAAAGATTACGATCAGATCGAACAAACCGATACCGTGGATGTCATTGGGCTTTCTCATCTGTCACCTGGAAAACCTGTTGAAATAGTTTTACACAAAAAAGACGGAAAGACCGTCAAAATTCAAGCTAACCATAGTATGACCTCCCAGCAAATTGGCTGGTTTAAAGCCGGTTCAGCCTTAAACGCTTTAGGTTAATTCTTTAGCCCGGCGTAGAATTGTTGTTGACTCTTCTTTTTAAATGAGATATATTCATAATTAATAATAATTACTATTTAGAGTTTTTTATGAAAGCTCCCAATCAAAAAGAATATATCAAACGTTTTCAAAAGAAAGGCCTGAAACTGACTAACCAGAGGTTAGCCGTTTATGAAGCTCTTGCTTCGACCGATAAACACCCGACGGCCGACGAAATCTATCAGCAGGTGAAAGAAAAATATCCCATGATTTCTTTGAATACCGTTTATAATGCTTTTGAAGTTTTAAAGCAAATCGGGGAGATTTCGGAGATCAATACGGAGGGGAGCGCCCGATTTGATGCAAACATGGCTCCTCATCACCACTTAATCTGTCTCAAATGCCGTAAAATTGAAGATTTTGTCGATCCAGCGCTCGATCATCTCCAGTCTAGAATTTCAAGTCATAAAGATTTTAAGATTATCGGACACAGGGTGGAATTTCAGGGGTATTGTAAAAAGTGCCAGCAGGAGCTTTCAAAATAAGGGATGGGAAGGATATTAAAAAACAATTTAATGAGTTTTGTGAAAGGAAATTTAGAATGGCAAAAAATCTAAATGGGAGTAAAACTTTAGAGAATTTAAAACATGCGTTTGCCGGGGAGTCTCAGGCCAACCGCCGATATCTTTATTTTGCGAGAAAAGCGGATATCGAGGGGTATCCTGATATTGCCGGTGTTTTCAGGGATACGGCAGAGGGTGAAACCGGGCATGCCTTCGGTCATTTTGATTTTATGGCGGCTGTGGGTGATCCGGCGACCGGGGAGCCGGTAGGGGATTCCGCCAAAAACTTAAAATCGGCTGTCGCTGGTGAAACCTATGAATACACCCAGATGTATCCCGGTTTTGCCAGGTCGGCCAGGGAAGAGGGTTTTGAAGAGGTTGCCGAATGGTTTGAAACATTGGCAAAAGCAGAAAAATCCCATGCGGGCCGTTTCACTCAGGCCTTAAAATCGATTAGCTAATGATTGATGGTTTTTAGCTATGGGGTATCTTTTAAATAAAAGATACTCCATATTTTTTTTGTCATTAAACCTTGCTAAGTAAGAATGGTATGAATTTTAATCCGGCGGCAGAAAAGTTTTGGGACGAAAAAGCGCTCCATACCAATATGGAGAGGGTTTTTGATATTTGTCACGGTTGCCGGAGATGTTTCAATCTTTGCCCCTCTTTTGCCGATCTTTTTAACGCCGTCGACGCTGAACCCGTGGATGGAGACGTAAAAAAATTAACTTTCCCGGATTATCAAAAGATCGTCGACGATTGTTATTATTGTAAACTCTGTTATAACCATTGTCCCTATACCCCTCCCCATCAATACGATTTGGATTTTCCTCGTTTGATGATTCAGGCCAAAATTCAAAACGCGAAGAAAATTCTCCCTCGTTTAAGAGACCGGATTCTGGTGGATATTGACCGAATGGGAAAACTGGCGTCACGGTTTTCCGCTTTGGTGAATTGGGGAAATCGCCGGGGATGGGTCCGCCTTCTAATTGAAAAAACGCTCGGAGTCCATCGGAACAGGCTCCTTGCTCCGTTTTCCTCTCAAACGTTTAAACAATGGTTTAAAAAGAGAGGGAAAACCGCCGCTTCCAAAAAAAATAAAGTCGTTCTTTTTTATACCTGTTTCGTTAATTATAACGACCCTGAAATCGGGAAGGCGGCAGTTGAAGTTCTTGAAAAAAACGGTTTTGAGGTCCTGGTTCCTCCTCAGCAATGTTGCGGAATGCCTTTTTTTGATACCGGTGAAATGGATAAGGTTCTGGCAAAGGGGAATTCAAACCTCGAAGAGATGGTAAAATGGGCGGACCAGGGGTTTGATATTGTCATTCCGATGCCCACCTGCAGTTTAATGTTTAAAAAGGAATATCCCGATATTTATCAAAACGAAATGGCCAAAAGGGTAGCGTCCAAAACGTACGACTTGTCTGAATTCTTAATGAAACTCCATAAGGAAGGAAATCTCTCTCTTGATTTTAAACAGGATGGCATGGGGAAAATCGCCTACCAGGTTCCCTGCCACCTGCGGGATCAGAATATCGGTTATAAGTCAAGAGACCTGTTAAAGTTGATCCCGCGGACACAGATCGAAGTGATTGAAAGATGTTCCGGCCATGATGGAACGTGGGGAATTAAGACGGAATTTTTTAACGCTTCGATGAAAATCGCGAAACCTCTCTTTAGAAATATTGAAGAGGCCCGGCCCGATCGTGTCATGTCGGATTGCCCGCTGGCAGGAGTGCAGATCGAACAGGGGACAGGAAAGAAATCGGCTCACCCAATCCAAATTTTCAATGAAGCGTATAAGGGAAAAACAGAATAAACCGAAATTTGTCTTTGCGAGCGATAGCGAAGCAATCTCAGACGTTTGGAATAGATAGATTGCTTCGTTGCTTTGCTTCTTGCAACGGCGAGTAATTAGACATGCAAAAACTTACCCTTAAAGATATATTGCCGTTAAATGAATACGAAAAAGTCAGAAATGATCTGAAAAAAAATGTCATTCAGATCAAAGCCAATCGACGGGTTCATTTGGGTGATATCATTACGCTGGTGTTTGAAAACCGGCATACGATAAGCCTTCAGATTCAAGAAATGATGCGGGTGGAGCATATCTACGACGAGAAGAAAATTCAAGATGAGATTGATATTTATAATGCGTTGATTCCCGAACAGGATGAGTTGTCCGCGACCCTTTTTATTGAAATTACCGAAGAGCCTAAAATTAAACCTGAACTGGATAAGCTGATGGGTCTGGATAACGGACGCTCGGTTTTTTTTGAAATCGGGTCACAAAAGGTTTACGCAAAGTTTGAAGAGGGGCATAGTAATGAAACGAAGATTAGCGCCGTTCACTACGTCCGGTTTGAATTTTCACCGGAACTTATTCAAATTTTGAAAACTGGAAAAGAAGATATTTTTTTGGAAATTGACCATCCGAATTATAAAGCAAGAATAAAACTGAATCACGCCACTCGTCAATCGCTTGCAAATGATCTTTAATCCATTACCCTCCCGCAAAGCTTGCTCGCCAGCGGTTTATTTTGTCCCCTGATCTTTTTCCTTGACAAACTTTTTTAAGTCATTTATAAAGTTTGGAATTCAATTTGTTTAAAAGAAATTTCCCACCAAATTTAAATTGAAAATTTTTGAAGCTCAGACAGATTTTTGACTTGCTCTTATTGCATGACTGTTGAAAAAGGTTTTCCTGATATTTGGTTTGATTCTGGTTTTCATAGTTCCTTTTGGCGCGATGTGGGGAGGTCGTTTCCTTGAACATTCTCCTTCCTTTTGCATTTCCTGCCATGAAATGCAACCCAGCTACGACGGCTGGATCGCTTCGGGAGCTTCAAAACATCATCCCGATTGTATCCAATGTCATAGCGGTCCCGGATTGCAAGGAGTCCTCGAATCCGAATGGCGGGGACTCCATTTTCTCAAGGTTCATTATTTTGGACACCGGAAAGCCAATCAGCCGTTTAGGGTAAAGATGCCCGAAGAATTTTGTCTGCAATGCCACAGCGCCGGTAAGCTGATGGAGGCGCATCGGCCTTTCCAAACCGGCGGCCACACCTGCGCCGATTGCCATAAGCATAACCCGGGCTGGAAATTCAAAGGAGAGCTTCATCCTTAAAGTTTAAACAAAACCAGACATTCTTTTTTTGAAGAAGTGAGCATGACGCATGCAGCACTTTTCTCAATCTTTAATCTTGATTTCTCTTCTCCTTCTGGTTTTGATCGGAACGGGTCTCTGGTTCTTCCAAAGACATCCCTCTTCATCCAAACCCTCCCTTTTTGCCAACGCCAAAACCGAACAGTGCCTGAACTGCCATAAGGGGATTGAAGAAATCCACGCCAAAGCGCCCCTCTATTGCACCACCTGCCATCAAGGCGATCCTCAATCGACGGTCAAAAAAGCCGCCCATGCCGGGATGATTCAAAACCCCGCCGACCTGTCGGTGGTCGATCAGACCTGCGGAACCTGCCATCAGCCGATAGCCGACCGGGTCAAACGGTCGATCATGGCGATCCGGTCGGGAACCTTCAGCGGAACCATGTATTTAAACGGCCAACAGAAAACCAAGGAAGAAGACCACTTTACCTTTTCAAAATATCCAATTTCGGCATTACCTGAGAGCCATCCCTCAACCGCAGACTATCCTATTTACCCGGGTCAGGTTACGAACGCCTTACTCCCTTTTCCGACCTATTCCCAGACAAAAAATGTCCTGGTTGATCTGATGCGAAAAGAGTGTTTCCAATGTCATCTCTGGACCCAACCGGTTCAGCGGAAAGCCGATTACCGGGGAACCGGCTGTGCCGCCTGTCACATGACCTATGACGCCGAAGGATACAGCCAGAGCGGAGACCCGACCATCCCCAAAAAAGAGCCGGGCCATCCGATCAAGCATCTCTTTACCAAAAAAGTTCCCGTTCAGACATGCGCGACCTGCCATGCCGGAGGGAATCGTATCGGTCTCACCTTCACCGGCAGGATGGAAGCCCCGGCCAGATATGACGTTTATCCCCAGGACCTGGAGCATGGCCACACCTATACCGACCAGATCCCCGATATCCATTATGAAAAAGGGATGGTCTGTATTGATTGCCATACGATCAATGAAATCCATGGCGACGGGAACATGTATGTCAAAAAGAACTATCAACTCGAAATCCGCTGTCAGACCTGCCATGGAACGCAAAATGATTACGGAACGGGGGTTACCGCATTTGGGAACAAACTCCCCAATATCAAAATAGAAAACTTACCCGAAGGCAAAATTAAAATGACCCTGATTTCAAAAATAGATGGCAAGGAACATCCTGTAACTCAGATCAAAGATGGAATCAAAACTAAAACCCGCGAGCAAAGCAAGCGAGAGGGGGAGGCTCCATCCGGCTTCGCCGGTGGAGGGGGCGACGCAAGCCCCTATATCGCCGCGCACCAGATACCGGGGCATATGGAAAAGATGGAGTGCTACGCCTGCCATACCGGCTGGGTGCCCAAATGTATGGGATGCCATATCAAGATTGATCTGACCAAACAGCCGACTCCGATTCATGTCTCATACGATCATCTGGAAGACAAACAAAGCGACTTTGGTCTTTACACTTTGACCGCCGGAATTCGGGTTCCTGAATACGACTATCCCTTAGGAATAGACCACCGGGGAAAATATGCCCCGTTTGTACCCCGAAGTTCAGTTGTCTATACCCTCATCGACGAAACCGGCAAAGAGGTTTACAAATACCGGCCTCAAACGACGGCAAAAGGGACCCTGGGATTTGCGCATAATCAGACGATTCCGCATACCGTGAGAACGGAAGTCCGGAGCTGTGAGAGTTGCCACAACAGCGACAAGGCGTTGGGATTAGGTTCGGCCACAAGCAAAGAATACCCCAAACTGGCTCCGTTGATGCCGGCCGATTTTGTCTGGGACCGGATTGTAGATGAGGAGGGGCGGCCGGTCCAGGAAACGTCGCTTAAGAACTCCCGGCCACTCAACAAAACTGAAATGGACAAAATTCGGAATGCGAAGACAACCCCGGTTTATCAAAACGCCATGAAGAAGGAACGAAATGAAACAAAGCTGGCTAAAAAGACCAATTACTAAACTACTCCTGGCAGGATTGTTTCTGTTTTGCAGCGTCGTGGTTCCGCAAGCAGACCAGGCCAACTATTTTTATGATGAATTGGGGAGACTGGTGGGCGCCACGGATGGTCAGGGGAACATGGCGGTTTATACTTATGATACCGTTGGAAATCTGCTCTCTATTCAGAAATACTCATCATCCGCTTCAGGCATAGGAATCTTTCTCCTTTTACCCTCAAAGGGAGTTATCGGCACACAGGTGGAAATCCGCGGATATGGGTTTGATAACCTTGCCTCAAACAATCAGGTCAGTTTTAACGGAACGGCAGCCACGGTGATTTCATCCACCGTAAATTCCATCGTTACCACGGTGCCCGCTAATGCGACAACAGGATTGGTAACGGTGACTAATTTAAATGGAACGTCTATTTCTCCAATACCTTTTACTGTTCTCCAGTTACCTGTGATTACCGGGATTAGTCCCAATCCTGTTGCCCAGGGGAGCACGAATTATAATACGATTATTACCGGTTTTAATCTCACCAATGCCACGTCAGTTTCATTTAATCAGGCCGGGATTACCGCGACGATTCTCTCCGAGGGAACATCAACCCAATTGCCGATTAACCTTAAAATAGCTTCAAATGTTCCGGTTGGGTCTTATCCCTTTTCCGTGACAACCTCTCTTGGTACAGGGCAAAGCGGAACGGTGATGGTAATTGTCAAAAGCCCGTTGCCCACAACCAGTACGACTTTTCCTTTAAGCGTATTTATGCCAAGTTTGCAAAATACCAGGCCGTCCGGCCCAGGATTTACAACGACACGGGCGTTAAGTGTCTATTTAACACCCTTGGTTACTCAAAATCTGTCGGGTCCTGATTCCGTGGCGACCTTTCCACTCAGTGTTTTAAACCCACCGCCAGCCACGGTTTTACCTTCAGGAAGCTCAACTGCTGTGGCGTCGCCGGAAAGTGTTTCAATGCCTTAATGACGGTTAATATTCATTATTAAAAGGAGTTAAAGATGAAATCTAACAAAGTGTTCTATCAAATAAAATTGGGCGGAGTAGGTCTTCTATTACTCCTGCTCTGGTCCTTTAATGCAGAGGCTCAAGTCTACAGCAGCGGGAGTACCGGAGCCGATGGCGCTTTTGCTCCCACATCGAGCATGAGTCTAACCGTGCCATCAAGCGGCATTCTAAACTTTACCACCGTTACTATCCCAACGGGTGTCACTGTCACCTTTGCCCCAAATACGGCTAATACTACTGTAACGATTCTTGCCACCGGAGATGTGAATATCGCAGGAACGATTAGCGTGAATGGTTCGAACGGCCTGGCACTATCAAGCGGGGGATCGATGGTCAATGCTGGTGGAATCGGTGGACCAGGAGGTTTTCCCGGAGGTTCTGGCGGGATGCGGGCAGCCAATAACACGGCACCCTTTGATGGGGAGGGACCTGGCGGAGGGACGTGCTGTTATATCTTTCAATATTATGGCACCTGGTATTTCGGACAGGGTGGCTCCTACGGAGCAAATCCCTCTTTTACCTCATTAATTCCATTGTTTGGAGGTTCCGGTGGATCGGGGGGCTATAGCAGCTCAAGCTACACCGGGGCTTCTGGCGCGGGTGGAGGAGGCGCAATATTGATTTCCTCTTCTACCCAGATCGTGATTTCCGGATCTATTACTGCAAACGGCGGGGTAGGTGGAAAAAACACCATATGGCAAATAGCCGGATGCGGAGGAGGATCTTGTTACTATGATTATTCAAACACAGGGGGGAGCGGCAGCGGCGGTGCAATTCGTTTAGTGGCTCCGACAATTTCTGGAACGGGAAGCCTCCAGGCTGTAGGTGGAGGTCCTAGCGGATACACTTTATACGGCTCCGACGCCAACACAAGTGGAAAACCCGGAATGATTCGTCTGGAAGCTTTTTCACAATCTTTTACAGGCTCTTCTTCGCCTGTACCTTATACGTCATTGACACCTAGTCCGTCTGGAACAGGGAGTAATCCCGCTTTGGCCAATCTACCCGCATTAACTTTTGCCTCAATAGGGGCAGTTCCAGCGCCATCAGTGCCGGGCGGTTCGTATTCATCTGCCGACGTAAACCTCCCGCAGGGGACCACCAATCCAGTTCCTGTGACTCTGGCAGCCAGCAACATTCCGGTTGGAACGGTATTTACGGTTCGGTTGATCCCACAGTTTGCCTCATCAACGTCTTATAGCACATCAGCTTCCACGGGAACATTTTCAAGTTCTACAGCGTCTGTTCCTGTGACTTTTCCATCCGGGCAGATCAGCGTCCTCAATGCCTATGCCAGTTTCACTCTTCCCGTGCAGGTCGCAGCTTTATATCCGTTAATTGACGGAGAGCCGGTAGACCGGGTCATGGTTGCGGCCAACTACGGCCAGGCCTCCGAAGTGACCTTTTTCACAAAATCAGGGAAAGAAATGAAAGCCGATCGGCTCTTCAAAGAGGTAATTTTTTGATAGATGGGAAGGGTTTTTATGAAACAAGGGAAGGGTAGATAGATGAAAATGACTCCGTATTTCTCTTATAAACGAGCGCTGATCTTTTTTCTCCTGATCGGGAGTATCAGTATCTTAACCCTCTCCAAGCTTTATTCTGCGACTCCATCAGTTGTTACCGTCTCAGTCGGTAATGAACCTCGCGGCGGCGCCTATAACCCCTCGACCTACAAAGGGGTAGTCTCAAACCACAACAGCAATACCGTGACCATTATCAACGCGACCAACTTTTCGACGACCACCGTTACGGTTGGTTCCCATCCTTACGGCGTCGCCATCAATAACAGTACCAACAAAGCCTACATCGCCAATGAACAGTCCGATACCGTCAGCGTCATTACCCTATCGAACAATGCTATTACCGCGACTATTCTGGTCGGAAGCAGTCCGAGAGGGATTGCCGTCAATTCATCGACCAATACGGCGGTCGTCGCCAACTCCAAATCAGACACGGTCTCGATCCTAAATCTCTCAAATAACAGCGTCACGGCGACTGTGGCTGTCGGAACCGATCCCGAAGGGGTGGTCATTAACGCGGCCAACAACAGCGCGTATGTTACAAACTACGGCTCCAACACTGTCTCGGTCATTAATTTAACCAATAATACCATTTCAACGACGATTTCCGTCGGATCAGGCCCATTGGGGATAGATATCAATACATCAACCTCCAGAATTATGGTCGCTAATCACTTTTCCAATACCGTCAGTGTGATCACACCCTCGACCAATACCGTTACGGCGACGATTAACGTCGGCTTGGCCCCTTACGGAGTTGCCATCAACTCCACTACTTCGAAAGCCTATATTACCAATGAATATTCCGACTCCGTATCAGTGATCAATATGGGGACCAAT
>JACOTA010000021.1 GCA_016178585.1 Nitrospirota bacterium | reverse complement strand
CGTACCGAAGGCCGACACCCACTGGCGCAGTTGCCGTTCTTCGCCTTCTTTAAGCTGGAGGGCTACGGTGGATTGTGGCATCGTTCCAGTTTAACCGATCCGCGTTTAGTTGTCCAGTTATTTGTTGGACACTACACTAGGTATTTTTAAGGGATAAAAGGGAAAAATTTATCCTAAATTAGATGTGTTTGGATTATCATAAAGACTAGGGGTGTCATTGCGAGGAGGGCGGGTACACCCATTAGAGATAGGATTTGTAACTCCTTGTTTTGCCTGTCATCGCGAGCGCCCGCAGGGTGCGTGGCGATCTCGGTTCACGATGGCGAGATTGCTTCGCTTCGCTCGCAATGACAACTTTCTATCGCTGGTCTTGGGGGTACAGAGTTAACTTGACAAAATGAAGGGATTTACGGTATAAATTAACAAAATAAACCCAGGGATAAAACAAATGGTTAGTGTAAAGTTTTTCGCAGTGATGAAAAAACTGGTGGGGAAGGAATTCATCGAACTGCCGATTAATGGACCCACCACGTTAAGGGATGTTTTAAATCAGATCGAAAAAGATGTCCCAAAAATTAGAGAAATTATTAAGGAAGGGCGCTCTCTGATATCGATCAACCAGGAAATGGCTGATGAAAACACCATCGTCCAAAACGGAGATGAAATCGCCATGCTCCCTCCTTTCGCAGGGGGATGATTTACAAGATGTCATTGCCGAGCGTAGCGAAGCAATCTTTATTATCGGGATTGCGTCGTCGTTAAAACCTCCTCGCAATGACACTTCTTTTAATCAATATGAAGGAGTTAATCACATGCAGAATACAAAAGCAGGATGGATTAGGGTTCAGGAACAGGATTTTTCAGTCGAAGAGGATGTCAGAAGGGTTAAAGAGAGTTCAAAACGCATCGGTGGGATTGTCACCTTTTTGGGAACTGCCAGGGATTTTTCTCAAGGAAGAGATATCCATCAAATAGATTTTGAATATTATCCCGGAATGGCTGAAAAAAAATTGGCCGAAATCAGGGAAAGGGCTTTAAAAGATTATGACATTATTGAGGTTAGCATTGTTCACCGGGTTGGAAAAATCAATATTGGCGAACAAATCGTTCACATTGTTGTGGGAGCCGAGCACCGAAAAGACGCTTTTCGTGCCTGTTCCTGGTGCATTGATGAGTTAAAGCGAATTACCCCCATCTGGAAAAAAGAAACCACTCCGCAGGGAGAAATCTGGGTCGAACAGCATCCCTGATTTTTTTCTTCATGACAGTTAAGTTTATCTTTATACCTCCAAACTAAATCTTAGGCCTGGCATGATTGGATTTGCCAGGCCTTCCTCTCTCTTTATAAACCAAAAGTCAAAAAACGGATTCGGATAGACCCTATATCCTTTTTTTTGTCCGTTTAAAGCAAAAAAAGGAGAACTTTTATATTAAAGTAACACCTTATGGGGTTTTATAGAAAAATTTAGTCGGATCTTTCCCAATTTTTCTTAAATTCTTGACAAAAACATTAAATAAAGCTACCTTTAAAGAAAAAAGTGAGAAAATATTTTCACTTATCATCCCGTGTTTCTAGTGAAAAAGATTATCCAATTGATCTTAAACTTTACATTTTTTTATTCACATGCTGATTTTTTTGGCATTAAGGTCGTCTTTTTTCTTATTTCTGAGACATTTTAGAAAAAACGAATTTAAAGTTTTCAGATTAATCGGTGCCAGTTTCCGCACGCAATGGTTTTAGTGGTATAACTTTTGCTTTTAAATTAGGTATGTCGAATGAACAAAAAGGTTATTCTATGGTCAAAAAATCAACACACCGGGGTTGAATTCCTTTTAAGAAGCGCTTTTCCAACTTTTGTAAAGGTCATTGACGACGCAGATCTTTTAAGAAACGTGGCATTAAATCCTTCGTCACTGGTTGTGGCTGAATCTATTTTTCTTTCCGAAAAATGGGTTGAAACCTTTACGAAGGCAAGATCCCTCTACCCGGACCTCCCTTTTTTACTGGTTGCATCTTCCGGTCAAATTTTAGGGTTAGAAAAAGAGTATAAGCATCTGGAAGGGATTGATTTTCTTAAAATACCAGGAGAGATTTTACTTTTAGAAGAAAAGATTCATCGGCTGGGCCATCAAAAAAAGATCATTCTCGATCCGGAACTTTCTCTTCAGCCCGAAATCATCAAGGAGGATTTTCGCGGGTTTAACGATTATGCCCATCTTTTGTCTCACAGCAAAAAAATGAAGGATGTTCTGACGATTATGAATCAGGTGGCTGAAACCAACATAACCGTCCTGGTCAGGGGGGAAAGCGGAACGGGGAAGGAACTTGTTTCAAGAACGATTCACGCCCGTTCCCTAAGAAGAGAAAAGCCTTTCGTGAAGGTTTTGTGCGCGGCACTACCCGAGGGCCTGCTGGAAAGTGAATTGTTTGGGTATGAAAAAGGAGCTTTCACGGGAGCTCATCGAAGAAAACCCGGGAAATTTGAATTTGCAAATCATGGAACGATCTTTCTCGATGAAATTGGCGAAATCCACCCGACGCTCCAGGCCAAGCTCCTGCAAGTTTTGCAAGATGGAGAATTTTCAAGAATTGGCGGAGAAAGTGATGTCAAGGTCGACGCCAGGGTCATCACTGCAACCAATAAGCATCTTGAAAAAGCCGTCGAAAATGGATCGTTCAGGGAAGATCTCTTTTACCGGTTAAATGTGGTGACGATTCATCTCCCTCCGCTGAGGGAAAGAAAAGAAGAAATTCCTTTTTTGGCCGAATTCTTTTTTAACAAATATATTCAGCAATACAACAAAAAACAACACCCTCTTTCCGATCAAACGTTAAAACTCTTTCAGGACTATGATTGGCCGGGAAATATTCGTGAAATGGAAAATACCGTTAAAAGAATGGTTGTTCTGGAAAATGAAGATATTATTCTTCAAAAACTGAATGAAAGAATGCCTCAGGAAAACAGGTCTTTCACCTCTGTTCCAGAAGCCGTTCCGCCTCCGGCTCTGCCGGTCATTGATTCTGAAAAAGCAGTCGGTTATTCCTTAAAAGAAGTGGGAAAGGAGGCCGCCGGTAAAGCCGAAAAAGACCTCATCGAGACGATTTTAAATCAAACACATTGGAATCGAAAAAAAGCCGCGCAATTACTTCAGATTAGTTACAAGGCTTTATTATACAAAATAAAGAAATATGAACTGAATGATTTCGTTTGAGAGGTTCTTTCTAGGCTAATAAAGTTAATCCAAAGGGAAGGAGGGAAAAAGCTATGTCAGGATCTTTTACGACCATCGTCAATCATGAGCTTTTTTATTATCTTTTAGATCTTGAGGTCAAAAGAGCAACCCGGTATTCCTATTTTTTTTCATTATTATTTATTGAGCTGGACCAGGAAGACGATCCCGACGACACAATCAATATGGTTGCTAAACTCATTTTGAATGAAATTAGAGAAGTGGATATTGTCGGTAAAATAGAAAAAAAACGCTTTTCCGCCCTACTTCAGGCAGAAACTAAACCCACTCAAACTATCGCCGAAAGAATTCGGGGAAGAATTCTAAATTATTCCTTTACGGACGAAGCTCCCGCGGAAAAACAAAGGAGAACCATCAGCGTGGGAGGGGCGTGTTTTCCAACCCATGGAACTGACGCGAGCGAGTTAAACAGCCAGGCGCTTCACCTGCTGGAAAAAGCCCGGGTCGACGGCGGGAATCGGGTTTACGTTCACGGCATGGTTTAGCTGTTCAAGGTTATTTCATTTCAAATAAAGAGAGTTGATCCCGGTGATTGACGGGAAAAGGAATCGGGTAATTCCCTGTAAAACAGGCCGTACAGAATTCAGACGGGTGGTAAGCTTTTATCGATTTAAGCATTCCTTCCATGCTTAAATAGGCCAAACTATCAGCCGTAATAAATTTGCGAATAGCCTCTTTAGAGTGGTCTGAAGCGATAAGTTCCTTCTTGGTCGGCGTGTTTATCCCGTAAAAACAGGGCGAAAGGATCGCCGGGGAACTAATTCGCATATGAACCTCCCTGGCGCCGGCGTCGCGAATCATCTTAACGATCTTCATGCTCGTCGTTCCCCGGACAAGGGAATCGTCGATGACAATCACCCTTTTTCCATTTAGAACCTCCCTGACCACGTTTAACTTAACTTTGACTCCGAAATGGCGAATGGTCTGCTCGGGCTCAATAAACGTCCGGCCCACGTAGTGATTACGGATCAGACCATATTCATAGGGAATCCCGGAACCGAGAGAATACCCCAGCGCCGCGGAAGTTCCGGAATCAGGCACTGGAATGACGACGTCCGCCTGAACCGCTGCTTCCCGGGCCAGCTCAAAACCGAGTCGTTTTCGGACCGAATATACATTTTCGCCGAAAATCAAACTATCCGGTTTCGCAAAATAAACATGTTCAAAGATACAAAACGCATGAGGGGTTTGACTAAAGGGCGTATAGGAAGTTACCCCTTTGTCATTGATGAGGACCATTTCTCCCGGCGCGATTTCCCTGATGTATTCGGCCTCAATTAAGTCAAAGGCTGAGGTCTCGGAGGCCAATACATAACTATCTTTTAAACGTCCGAGGACGAGGGGCCGAACGCCGTACGAATCTCGAACTCCAACCAGCCCTTCCTCAGACAGAAAGACGAGCGAATAGGCCCCTGAAACACGGCTCAGCGCATCGGTAATTCGATGAATTAAGGTGTCCCCTTTCGAATGAGCGATAAGATGGACAATCACCTCACTGTCTACCGTTGACTGAAAAATCGCGCCATAAGCTTCCAGTTCATCCCTCAGGACATGCGCGTTCGTTAAATTCCCGTTATGCGCCAGCGCCAGGGTCCCGAGGGCAAAATTTACCATTAAGGGTTGAACGTTTTTTAAGGTATTTTCTCCGTAGGTCGAATACCGGTTATGTCCGATGGCCCTCGTCCCGGCCAGTTTGCCCAGACGACTTTCCGTAAAAATATCCGCCACCAAACCCGTTCCTTTTTCGATATGAAAATCCTTGCCGTTAGACGACACGATTCCGGACCCTTCCTGGCCGCGATGCTGGAGGGCGTAAAGTCCCAAATAGGTCATCTTTGCGGCTTCCGGATGACCGAAAATTCCGAAAACCGCGCATTCTTCATGGAGTTTGTCAAACAAAGGTTTCATCCGTTTTCCAGCTGTCCGGGAATAGCATCCTTCCAGACCTCTATTAAATCATATAAAGGGAGCGATAGATAAGAATTAATCAATAAACGTTCTCCCCTCACCACCCCTATCTTTTCGAAAGAGACCTGGTATTTTCGGGCCTTTTTTTCCACATCCCCGACCTGTCCGGGTTTTGCGGAAATTAAAATCCGTGATTGGGATTCTCCAAATAAAAGGGCATCAGAACGAATACCAGAGTCTTGCAACTGAATTTCCGCTCCCTTCGGGCTGGGAGAGGCGATACACGACTCCGCCAATGCCACCGCCAGCCCCCCTTCTGATAAATCATGCGCGGATTGGACCAAACCTTCCCCGATCAAATCCAGGCAAAGGGAATCGACTGCCCATTCGGTTTCCAAATGGAGTTCCGGAGGAAAACCCCGTTCCTGGTGATGAATCCGCTTCATATACTCCGTCCCGCCAAGTTCTTCTTTCGTCTTTCCCAATAAAATAATGATGTCCCCCTCCGCTTTGAAATAGGAGGTCATCCGTTTTTTGATGTCTTCAATCAATCCCACCGCACCGATGGTCGGGGTTGGATAAATGGCTGCCCCTTTGGTCTCATTATAGAAACTGACGTTGCCGCTCACCACGGGAATTGAAAACTTTTTACAGGCATCGGAAATGCCCTCAACGGCCATGACGAATTGCCACATAATATCCGGACGTTCCGGGTTCCCAAAATTCAGGCAGTCGGTAATCGCAAGGGGCTTGGCGCCGGTGCAAACCAGATTTCGACAGACCTCGGCGACCGCGATCGCCCCTCCGGTATAAGGATTCAACAAAGAGTAAAGCCCGTTTCCTCCTACCGACAGAGCGAGGCCTTTTTGGGTCCCTTTGACCCGGATGACCGCGGCGTCTCCCCCGGGTTTAATGACGACGTTCGTTTGAACCATATGATCAAATTGGTCGTAAACCCATTCCTTGCTGGCAATCGTTGGAGAGGAGAGCATCGTCTTTAAAACGGCATTAAAATCTTTTGGAACGGGGAACAGGTCGGTTTGCAAGGTTTGCAGGGTCTGTTGATAGGGAGGAAGTCCGAAAGGACGTTCATAAACGGGCGCTTTATCCACCAGGGCTTCGATCGGAATCTCGGCCACCACCCGGTCTTTTTCTTTAATCCGAAACTGTCCGTCCGCGGTGACCTTCCCGATGACAGCGGCATCAAGATCCCATTTTTCAAAAATGTCTAAAACCTCTTTTTCACGTCCCTGCCGGGCAACCAGCAACATTCGCTCCTGCGACTCCGAAAGCATAATTTCATAGGGCGTCATTCCCCGCTCCCGGAGAGGGACTTCAGAGATCTCCATTTCAATTCCGGTTCCAGCCCTTCCCGCCATTTCACAGGAAGAAGAAGTTAAACCCGCGGCCCCCATATCCTGGATACCGGTAATCACATCCCTGGACATTAATTCAAGACACGCTTCCAAAAGAAGTTTTTCGGTAAAAGGATCGCCAACCTGAACCGCCGGTCTTTTTTCCATCGAGGCGTCGTTAAACTCAGAAGAAGCAAGCAGGCTTGCGCCATGGATTCCATCCCGCCCCGTTTTCGAGCCGACGTAGATAATGGGATTGCCAACCCCGGACGCCTGACCAAGGAAAATACGATCTTTTTTCACCAGCCCGATGCAAAAAACGTTGACCAGCGGATTTAAATCATAAATTTCGTTAAAGTAAATTTCGCCGCCGACCGTGGGAACTCCCATGCAGTTGCCATAACCGGCGATGCCTGAAACCACCCCGGTAAATAAATGACGATTTTTGGATTTTGCCAGCGGCCCGAACCTCAGGGAATTCAAGAGAGCCACCGGTCTGGCGCCCATCGTGAACACATCCCTTAAAATACCTCCCACGCCTGTTGCCGCCCCCTGATAGGGTTCGATAAAAGAGGGGTGATTATGACTTTCCATTTTAAAAACAGCCGCTAACCCGTCACCGATATCAATCACCCCGGCGTTTTCCCCGGGTCCAAAAATAACCCGTTCCCCTTTTGTAGGAAATTTCTTTAAATGAAAACGGGAGCTTTTATAACTGCAATGTTCACTCCACATCACCGAAAAAATTCCTAATTCCGTAAAAGTGGGAACGCGGCCTAAAAGGCTGAGAATTTTTTGATATTCCTCGACCGTCAACCCGTGTTCTAACGCAAGTTTTTCATCAACCACAGGTTCCACAAACACCTTTTAGACCTTGTTTATGTCTTGATGGTCTTGTAAAAAGTCTGAAAAAGCGGTTTTCTGTCATTCCCGTGCAAACGGGAATCCAGTTTTTTCGAGTCGTTATGTATTCCCTAGATTCCCGCTTTCGCGGGAATGACGACTTTTTACGAGGCCATTATGTTTTAAATATTCAATCATGGACAAAAAAACCCGTTTGCCGTCTTCACTCCCCAGAAGCGTTTCCGCGGATCGGTCGGGGTGAGGCATCATGCCCAGCACATTTCGATTTAAATTGCAGATTCCGGCGATCCTGTCCAACGATCCGTTGGGGTTCACGTCATCGGAATATCGGAAGATCACCTGATTGTTCTTTTCCAGTTCTCTTAAAGTCTCCGGATCGCAGGTGTAATTTCCCTCTGCGTGAGCTATGGGTATCGTCAGGATTTCCCCTTTCCGATATAAGGCCGTAAAGGGGGTATTCGACTCTTCGACCCGAACCGAAATATTTCGACAAATATATTTTAAGGATTGATTTCTCATTAAAATACCCGGAAGAAGCCTGGACTCGGCAAGGATCTGGAACCCGTTGCAAATTCCCAGAACCAACCCTCCGGCTTTGGCAAATCTTTCAACGGCCTTCATGATCGGAGAAAACCTCGCAATCGCCCCCGTTCGTAAATAATCGCCATAGGAAAAGCCGCCCGGGATAATCAGCGCATCGGTCCCGTCAACGGAAGTTTCTTTATGCCAAATCAGCCTCGTTTCTTCCCCTAAAACGGTGCGAATCACATAATCGCAGTCCTGGTCGCAATTCGAACCCGGAAAGACGAGAATTCCAAACTTCATTTAAAATATTGACCAGCGATAGACTTCGCACCCACTTATTAATCATGTCATTGCGAGCACCGAAGGGTGCGTGGCAATCTTATCGTAAAGTCTTGAGATTGCTTCACTTTGTTCGCAATGACAGCTTTCTAACTCTGTTCTTGGGTTAAAAGATCATCGGCTGCCGTTAGATATCGGCCCTTTTTCTTCATACTTCAATATGAAGAAGCTCCTTAACTTTATTCAATAACGCGTTGGTTTGAATCGGCTTTGTTAAATAAGCATTGGCCCCTAATTTCAAACCTTTTTCCTTGTCCACCTCAGCCCCTTCCGTTGTGACAATAATGACCGGAATTGACATAAAATTAGGATCTTTACGGATAATACTGAGAAGCTTCAAGCCGTCCATCAATGGCATATTAATATCAGCAATGATCAAATTGAATTTTTCTTCTGACATTTTTTTCAGCGCATCGACGCCGTCCGTTGCTTCGACAATTTTCACGTCACGGATTCTTTTTAGACTAAAAGTCACCAGCTGTCTCATGGTCGGAGAATCCTCGACAACCAAAAACGAATATAAGCTCATATTGAATTCCTTTCCTTATTCATCCATCTAAAAAACTTGGTATTCGATGATTTTCTAACACCATTTTTTATTTCTTATTTTGTCCGACCACTCAGCAGATTGATAAATCCATGGATCGTTGAGAGTTTTCTTTCCGATTGCGAATAGAGCCTTGAACTGAAAATTGCCGTGGCCGCATGTCCTGCCAGCATCGAAAACAGTTCATAATCAATTCTTGTCAATTTTTCTTTTTTCTGTTCCAGGAGTGAAAAAACAGAAATGACCCCCAGAATATGCTCCTTGATTTTCAAAGGGATGCACACGATGGGGAACAGAGGATCCGAAGGGACTTTTGTTAAATCATTGACAAAATGGGATTCACCCGTTTTGCCCACTTTTCCAATCACCCCTTCCCCCAATCTAACCTTTTTAAAGTCAATATCGTGGAGCCCTTCCGAAGCGACGACGAACATATCCGATGTCCCTTCCTCCATCAACAAAATCGCGCAGCGCGCGGCTCCCACCAGGTTTAACAACACCTCAAGCACAATTCTCAAAACCTCTTGATAATCCAGCGTGGAATGAAGCTGGTAACTGGCCACGTACAGATTCGCCAGGTTATTATTTTCCTCTTCGACCTCCACATAACGGCTTGCGAAATCCTTGTTTTCCGCTTCAACATCCTTATATTTATTCAACAGGTCTTGCTTTTCCTTTTCAAGCTGGTGAATCATTTGCTCCATTTTTACGGCATCGCCGCCATTGTCGATATTTTTTTTGAGATTCTTGCATTCCTCCTCGAGTTGAACCACCCGGAATCGAAGTTTTTCATTGGTCATAAGAACTTCATGGGTAAACTCTTCCCCTTTTCTAAAAACTTTTAAAAAATCCTCAGCCTTTTTTAAGATTTCGCTTTCCTTTTCATGCTCCACGGTCGTCACTCCTTCTATCCATTATAGTCTATTTTTAAATATCCTCTTATGCTTTACAAAGCCTGATCATCTGGCTTGCCATTTCGGTAATGGGAACGATCTGATCAATCATTCCTAATTGAGCGGGCACCCTGGGCATCCCGTAAACAACGGCGGTCTCTTCCGATTCAGCCAGGGTCATTCCTCCTTTTTCTTTAATTCTTTTTACTCCTTCGGTTCCGTCATTTCCCATTCCGGTCAATATCATCCCCAGCGTCCCATCGCCATAGAGATCGGCAATCGAAACCATGGTCTTATCGATCGATGGCGTGTACCGGTCTTTTTCTTCTTTCGCGGAGAGGTAAAACATCATTCCATCACCGGACCTTTTCGCGATTAAATGCACTCCCCCGGGCGCAACGTAGATCTGCCCCCCTGTCAGCCGATCACCCTCCTCCGCTTCTTTCACCCTTAATTTGCTCAAAGAATCAAGCCGTTTAGCGAAGGAGTTCGTGAAATTAGGCGGCATGTGTTGTACGATCACGATGGGGATCTGAAGGTCGTCCGGCAGTGAAGAAACGATTAACTGAAGCGCGGCCGGTCCTCCTGTAGAAGCTCCAATGACCACGATAGTGACACGTCGATCACGCGGGCGCGTGCCCTTTGTCAACCCCCTGCGGGAAAGATCTTGCTTAACGTCAGCCTTTATGTCATACGGAGCACCCGAATAAATAGTGGCTTGCCTTTGAATTTTGCTTTTCGGAATCTTGCTGATGATTTCTATTTTTTTAACCAGCTCTTCCTTAAGATTCAAAAATTCAAGAGTCGCTCTCTGGCTGGGTTTGGAAATAAATTCCAGCGCTCCCAATTCGAGCGCCTTAAATACATTTTGGCTTTCATTCTGGGAACTGATCACCAGGACCGGCAACGGACAGTTTTTCATCAACCAGTTCAGAAAAGTGAAGCCGTTCATGCCGGGCATTTCAAGGTCCAGGGTAATCAAGTCGGGCTTCTCTTTTTCAAGAAATTTCATCGCCTCCACTCCGCCTGGAACCGTTCCTGCTACTTCAATATGAGAGGTCTCCGAAATCATCCGGGCGATCGACTGACGCACGAAGGGAGAATCATCAATAATGAGCACCCTTATTTTACCCGGCTTCAAGACCGGCTCCCTGACTGTTTTTGATAAACCATATCCTTTTTAAAATGTCTTAATTCAAAGTCCGCCGTGATATAACTTAAAGATTCAGAGTGGCCTAAAAATAAAAACCCATTCTGCTTTAGTTTCTCATGAAAGGTTCCTATTACTTTTTTTTTCACGTCAAGGTTGAAATAGATAATGACGTTGCGGCAAAAAATGACGTCCATTTCATTTAAAAAAAACATTTTTTCCGGTTCAATTAAATTAATATGGAAAAAGACGACTTTTTCTTTAACCGGGGCCTTTATTTGGTATCCCTTATCTTCTTTAGTGAAATATTTCTCAAGAAATTGATCCGGCATTCCTCTAAAGGAGTTCTGAGTATAAATCCCCTTCCGGGCACAGTGTAGAACGGGAGGAGAAATATCCGTTCCAAAGATTTCACAACGCCAGTCTCTAAGCTCCGGTTTTTCCAAAATCAGCATGGAGAGGGTATACGCTTCTTCTCCCGTTGAACACCCGGCAGACCAAATCCGTATCGATTTATGGGATTTATTCCGAGCCATGATTTCCGAAATAACCTCATCAGAAAAAGCTTCCAGTTGAAGCGTCTCCCTGAAAAAGTACGTTTCATGGATCGTTAATAAATCGACCACGTTGAAAAGCTCGGTTTCCCTATTTTTGTCATATTTTAAATAATAATAAAAATCCTTAAAATCAGAAAACTCTTTTTTGATAACAGAATCTCTTAATCTTGACCGGACAAATTCCTTGCCCTTATCATCCAGGATGATCCCCGCTTTTTGACGCATCAGGTCCTGAAAAAGTCTAAAGGTGTCATCAGAAAAAATAATTTTCTGATCCGATTCATGTAATTCCAGCGGCGTAAACATTCTTTAATTACCCGAGAATCATTTCCATTGCATATTGAGCCGACTTTCTGACTAACTTGTCCGGATCGTCCATGGACATTTTTTCGATTCTCTGAAAAGCCGATCTGTATTTTATTTTTCCAATCGATCTTACAGCGGCAGCTCTCAGATTCCAACTCTCGTGGCCCAAAAACCCCTCCAGCAACCCCCCTAAAGAAGGATCACCCATTTCCCCCAGGGCCGCAAGGGCCGCGCTTTGGACTTCGGAATCCTCGCTTTTTAACTTTTCGACCAGAAGGAGGTTTAATTGAGGGTCATGGAAATGCGACATCGTTTCGATGGCTCCGATTTGCACAAGCCCAACCGGATCATTAAGCAATTCGACTAACACTTTTAAAGCGGATTCTACTTTCGCCCCGCCTAGAAGCCTGGCAAGAGAAGACCTGACCCAGATGGATTCGTCTTTTTTCAGGATATCCACGAAAGGGGCAAGCTGAATTTCAGAATGGCCCTCAAAACAGGAAAGGGCGGACAAACGGACCTCCGGAGATTCATCCGCCAACGCATAGGTTACCCATTCTTTAATATTTAAATTCTCCATATTTTTTAGCGCGAGAAGGGTTTCTTTTCTGATGACGGGATCCTGATCCTTGAGAGACAGGGCCAGTTGAGGAACGGCTTCTTTTGCTTTAAAATAACCGATCAGGCGAATGCTGTTCCTCCGAAAATTTATTTTTTCATGATTCAAAAGATGAATGCATTCCGAAATCAAACCCAGGTCTTTAAACTTACGCAACGCTTGAACTGCCGCTTCCTGAACATTTTGATAGGGATCGTCCATCAACTGAATCAGAACCTTTGTCGCCGCGACGTCTCCAAGTTTTCCCAGCGTCACAGCCAGGCTTTGCCTGACATGTCCCACGGGGTCTGTGGCTAATTTTAAAAGAGGGTTAACCGCTTTTCGGTCGCCCATTTCCCCAAGGCACTTAATGACGCCCTCGCGCGTCGCGCCCTCGACCTTGGGAAGCAACGACACCAGAGTATCGACTCCCCCTCTTTTCATTCGAATAATGGCTTGAATCGCCTCTTCCTTATGCATTCCCTCCATAAACGGAACCAGGGCCGTGATGCTCATGAGTTCGCCCATCCACCCCAAAATCCGGATCGTTCCACGGATAACCTGAGCCTCCTCTTCAGGGTTCTTTAAGATCTCTAAAAGGAATAACATGATATTTTTGTTGTATATTTCTCTCAACCGACCGATGATCTTAATCTCATTTTGCTGAACCATCTGTTCCTGGAGATCCATCAGAGCTTCGATAGCCGATTTTTTTACCTTTTGAGAACCCCCCTGAAGGGAATTAACAATCGGGTTTAAGGCAGAAATATCACCCAGCTGTCCAAGGGCCTTGAGAGCCGCCCTTTCCAAAAAATTTTTGCCTAAAAGCCGAATCAGAGGCTCCACAGATCTCGTATCCCCAATTTGTTCCAGCGACTTGATTGCGGCGAAGCTAAGCAGATGATCCTCATGGGAAAGAAAACCCACCAGGTCATCGACGCCCCGATTTTCCTTCAGTTTACCCAGGGCTTCAATCGCTGCGATCTGAATATTGGGATTTTCGTCTTTAAGGCACCGAATCACAAGGTAGGAAGCATCCCGGCTCCCAATGTCCCCGAAAATGTCAAGACAGAGTTTCTTGACGTCCGGAGTCATTTCCTGAAAATGGGTCATTAAGGGGGCCACTGCTTTAGGTCCGAATTCAACAAAGATTTCCACGAGGCTGTTTTTTTCCCCTGGATCGGTGGATTTCTTTAACGCCTCAATTAAGGGCTCAAACAGGTCTCTATCGGGCGGAAATTGGCAAATGCCATGCACGGCCTCTTTTCGAATTCTCCATTCAGGGGATTGTAAACACTCGATAACCTGGTTTAAAGAACCTTTTGCCCCTTCCTGACCCAAATGTTCAATCGCCCTTAAGCGGTTCTCGATATTAGGATGTTTCAATTCAATCAGGTCTTGTTCGTTACTCATACGATCCTCTTGATGTTCACTTTTGTTGTTTCATAAATTTCTTTTTCCGTTCAACCAAATCGTGCAGGGCTTCGTGCAAATATGAGGTCCCTTCCCGAATCTCCCTGGGAATTCTCTCCTGATAAAGCTTTTCCGCCTCTTGAATCTCATTTTTAAGCAATTCCTCTACGTTGCCGCTTTCAATGCCCTCTTCAATGGCGGTTTGATTATAAAGCGCGATATCGGAAATAATAATCCTGGCCAACCGTTTGGCTTCCTCATGCTGAACCTTTTCCTCGGAAGAAAGGGGAGATGTTTCTGCAGGGGACTCCAGGGGAACCTCCTGAGAAACCGGTTCTTCCTCTCTTGCGTCCTCAAGAAGAAATTCATTGGCTCCCTCCAGAAAAGACAACTCTTCTTCCTGAACAGGTTCGATCACAGCCGCCGGTTGGCACGCTTCTTCGGGCTGCGCCTCCCCGGTAACCGGAAGGTTATCCGTCTGTTCCTCCTCGAAAACCGGAGGGCCGGATGGAACCGTTGGAGCAACGATCACGTTTTCAGTTTGAAATAATTGATTGAGTTTCGGGATTAATAAATCTTGAATATGGTGTCTTTCAATATAATCGTCGGCTCCATAAAGAGACTTCGGTTCCCTTTTATAACGAGTTTTGTCGTAGATGGAGGAAACCAAAATGACCTTTGTTCCTTTCAGTTGAGAACTTTCTTTGATGATTTCACAAATTTCAAAACCGAGGACCTGGGGAAGGGCCACGTCGAGATAGGCCACTTCCGGGCGCTCTTTTTCCAGGATCGAGAGGGCCTCTTTACCGGTTCCGGCTAGAAAAACTTCGAAACCTTCCCGCGTCAAAACCTCCCTCATCACTTCCTGAGTCGCTTCTCCGTCAACCGCGACCAGAATTTTTTTGGACGGAGTCTTCTCCTGAACGGGAGCCAATTCCATTTCGGGAACAAGCTCCAGGTCCATTTTCCATTTGACCTTAAATCGAGCGTGACATTTAGGACAGATGACTTCATCCGTTATGTTTTTGATGTTTTCCGACAATTCAATGGTTTCTTTACATTTTACACAGGTGGTCATTTTCTCCTCGCTCGCATAGAAGAGGACCGTCGCCGGTCCGCCCGTTACCTTTAATTTTATTTTTTGGCCAGGAACCTCACACCAGCTGATTCAACATTTGGTAAGCTTCCAAATCCATTACCCTGTCGAGATCCAACAGCATAATGAGTTCATCTTTATGTTTAAAAATCCCTCTTAAATATTTATTTTGTTCCTCATGCTGAAAGGTCGCGGGCTGCAATTGGCCCGCTGAGAGATAAAGAACGTCTTTGACTTCATCCACAATCAAGCCCATGAATGTTTTTTTAAACTTAATAATCAGGATATGTTCAGCGGGAACATCCCCGGCGGGCTTGAATTCAAGCAATTGCCTTAAATCAATAACCGGAATCACTTTATCCCTCAGGTCAATTACGCCCTTAAAAGGTTCATGTAAATGAGGAACTTCCATGGGCGGCTTAAAATAAATAATTTCGACGATGCCGGCCAGGGGAAGTGAAAACCCTTTCTTCTGAACGTTAAAATGAAGAATTTGGAAGTTTGAGTCCATCATGCCCTCACTAAAACTCACACCTTGATTTGTTGGGTATCTTCTTTTAATAATTCGGTCTGCTTGACCAATTGTCTGATCAAACCGGTCATTTCATTTGCCATCTGAAAATGAGAATAAGCAATTTTTTCAATCTCAAGGATTGAAGCTCCGGCCAGGTCGTGCCATTTCTTTTGCTCATCGATGGCTTTGACCATTCCCTGAATTTTGGAGTTAACGTTTTCCGCGGCCTGGGTAATTTGCCGGCTCCCCTGAACCTGTTCTTCGGTCGAAAGACGAACCTTCTTTGAAACCATCCTCATTTTTTCGGTGGCATTCATAATCTGCTCGCCTCCCTTCTTCTGCTCCCGGGTGGCCCGGACAATCTCTTTGGACATGGAGGTTATTTCTTCGACGGCTCCCTTGACCGTACAAATTCCCTTTACCTGTTCCCCCGTCGCTTCTTCTATTTTTCTTGCCATCAACGCAGAGGTCTTTGAACTTTCGAGAATCTTCCCGACTGCGTCTCCTGCCGCGAGAGAAAAGCGCATTCCCTCTTCCACGCTCTCATAACCGATTTGGATGGAGTTAACCGCGTCTCTCGTTTCCGTCTGAACATTACTGATCAGATGAGAAATTTCATTCGTGGACAAAGCGGTTTTATCCGCAAGTTTTTTTATTTCTTCAGCGACGACTGTGAACCCTTTTCCCTGTTCCCCGGCCTGGGCGGCGAGAATCGCCGCGTTAAGCGCCAATAGATTCGTCTGTTTCGTCACTTCGTTGATCACGGTGAGGATCTTTCCGATTTCCTCAGAGCTCTTACCCAACCGCTTTATCACATGGGAGGTTTTTTCAACGGTTCCCTTGATTTTTTTCATCCCTTCAATGGTTTTAACAATGGCCTGGACTCCAAGTTCATGAGCGTCCGAACTGACCTTCTCGGAGATTTGAGCCGCCTCTTTGGCAATTCTTTCGACCTCTTTCACGGAAGAGTCTATGGCGTTGACAGCGTCGGCCATTTTCTCCGCCGTAATCGATAAGCGCACGACATTTTCCGACACCTCTTTTATGGAGGAAGTCATCTCGATAAGAGAGGCTGACGTTGTATCTACAGCGCTTGAAAGCGCTTCGGTCTGGTTAGAAATATCGCCGATGCTGGCCCCCATTTCGAGAAGCGAGGAGGAGGTTGTATCCGACGCGGACAGCAAAATGGAAATCCCGTCAGAAATCTCTTGAAGGGATCTGCCGGTTACCGCCTTTGTCTTTTCAACGAATTCGACCTGAGTGGAGGTGCTCTGGGTCACCTTTTCCGAGGAAGATAGAATCTTTAAGGACATGGACACGACCTCGTTGTAAAATTCTTGAAAACGTAAAATGACCCGCTTAAGATTATCGGTCATTTGATTAAGGGTTTTCGCCAGCGCGTCCAATTCGTCATTCGATTTCACTGCCATTCTGCGGCTGAAGTCCCCTTTAGAAATGTCAATCGTCATCAAGGTCATTTCCTTTAGGGGCCGGGTCAGGATTTTAAGCAACAACACGGCAACAGCGATTCCTGACGGGATTAAAAAGGCGATGGATCCAATATGAATCCATAAAATATTTTTAATCTTTTCATCCGTTGGAATCGCGGCGTTTTGTAATTCATTCTCAATCATTGTTTTTGAAAACAGAATGATCACGGAACTGATCAGGAGGGAAAACCAGCTGATATGAAATAAAAACCTTCCCGCAAGACTTTTTTGATTTGAAAACATACTTTCTAATCCTCTTCCAATCTTAATGAAAACGTTTTCTCTTAAATGAAAGGCGTTTGTTATGACCTGCCGGCCTCTTCCATTTCCTTTTCAATCACTTCGATAACACGGTTTGTGTGCAGCAGGATGACGAGCCGTTCTTTAAAATTCACAATCCCGCGGATCAACACCTGGCCCTCTTTATTCAATAAAGGGGGAGAAGGTTTAATATGACTCTCCTTAATCTTCATGACCTCCGTCACTTTATCCGCGAGAAGCCCCAGGCTCCCCCGATGGGTTTGGATGATCACAAATCGTTTCAAAGAATCCGCCATTTCCTGCCGGTTTTCTCCATTTTCCGATTGAAGACTGACAAATCTGTTTTTTAAATTAAACAGCGGAATAATGATTCCTCTCAAAGAGATTATTCCCATCAGAATCGGGGAACTTCTCGGAATCGAGGTTAATTCAATGGGCCGAATAATTTCTTTAACCTGATCGACCTGAATCGAGTATTCCTCATGGCCGAGAAGGAAGCCCAATAACTCAACCACCTGTCCCCCGGATTCGTTTTGACCCTTTTCCGGATCGTTTTCAATTTCCTCGCCCCTCCCCAGGGACGACCGGGTATCGGGAGATGTCCCTTCGCCATCCTTTTGAACCGAATCCTTATCCCCTTCGAATATCGTCGTTGCCCCAATGGGCATCGTTTCGGCGCTTTCAGGATTTGAAAAAGAACCTGGCTCCGCGCTGAAGGCTTCTCCTCTTTCACGGTCAACCTTTTTAGTTTTCTTGCCTGTTTTATTTGTTTTAATGTTTCGAGCCTTTTTAGTCGTTTTAGCCATTTTAAGGATACCCTGTGCGTTATAAAACCACCCCGGTGGTTCGTTTAACCTTTTCGGCCGCCCGGCTGACCAACACCCCTTCGTCTGTCAGATTTTTCACCCGTTTCAGTAAATAGATATCTTCTTCTGAAAATTTTCTGAAAATTTTAGTCCCGTGAGGTTCTGTTTTCGGTTTGACCACGCCAATTAAAACCCAGTATTCCAGTTGACGGGGCGAAATGCCCACCTTTTCACACACGGATTTTGTTCCCATTTTTTTTGGCATCTTCTCCATATCTTTCCTCTTTTTCATTCCCAATGGCGGGAAAGGCTATCTATTTTTCTTTAAAGCCGCCTCTATCAGCATCGCCACATCAAGGACAAGAATTGTTTTTTTATTTCCCAGTTCACAGGCTCCCGCAATTCCCGCCATGGTTCCTAATATATTTCCTAAAGACTTAATGACGATCTCCTGCTGGCCCTGAATATCGTCGACGATTAAACCGATTCTTTTTTCCGCCGACCCAATGACAATAACATAGAGGGATCCCTTTCTGGAGGGAGGGAGCTTCATTTGGAAAAGTTCCTCCAACCGAAGAAGAGAAAGGGTGTGATCTCTTAACTGAATGACCTCTCGCTGATCTATGGATTGAATATCCCCGGCGTCCGCGATCAGACTTTCTGAAACTGAGTTAAGCGGGAGGGCATAGGTTTCCATTCCGATCTTGACGATGAGCGCCCGAATAATAATGAGTGTAATAGGAAGGGTAATTGAGAATTTCGTCCCTCTTCCCGGATCCGTGCTGACGTCCACCATTCCGGACAGCCTGGCAATGTTTTTGGCCACCACATCCAGGCCGACTCCCCGGCCCGACAGATCTGAAACCTTTTTACTCGTACTGAATCCGGGCAGAAAAATAAAATCGATGAGTTCTTTTGGAGAGTAATCTCTTTTGGGATCCGCAAGTTTTTTCTCAATCGCCTTTTGGTAAACTGCCTGTAATTCAATCCCCTGTCCATCATCCTCCACTTCGATTAAAACCTGGTTCCCTTTTTGACACGCTCTTAAATGGATATTCCCGGCCTCGGACTTTCCCGCCTTGCTTCTTTCTTCTTTGACCTCGAGGCCGTGGTCAATGGCATTTCTGATCAGATGCATGAGAGGATCTGCGATGGCTTCGATCATCGATTTATCCAGGGCCGTTTCCTCTCCCGAAATATGAATATTAACCGGCTTGTTAATCTCCCTGGAAATCTTTTTAACCATCCTCAACAGGCGATCAAAGATTTGACCGACAGGGGTCATTCGAACCTGGATTAAATTTTCCTGTAAATCCCCAATTTTCTTCCCCATACTTTCCAGGGTTTTCTGAAAATCGACGCCTATCGATGTAACGCCATATTGCTCAATCAGGGTTCTCGCCATCTGATGAATGACGGATTTACTTAAAACCAGTTCTCCGACAATATTCATGAGCGTATCCAATTTGGAAATGTCGACCCTGACCGTTTGAGTCACGCTTTTTATCGAGTCAAAATTCTCTTCATGGGTCCGGGGAGAAACGGACTTTTCAGCGCCGGTGGAATTAAGAAAACCAGCGGTTTTCACCTCTACCATTTGAATATTTTCTCCAGCCCACTTTATTTCCTTTTGAGCAAGGTCCTCTTTGGACGCGACAATAATCTTGAACATGATCCCTTCATTCAAAGAAAGCCCGGTAACCGGCAAAGAGGCAATCACTTCTCCGAAAGCTTTAATCTGTTCTAACGTTCGGGCAAGGTCGACATCAAAGGAATCCATTTTAAATTGGGCCCGTATTTCGTAAATATGAAAGGTTTTCTTTATGTTTTCAGTCAGGCGGTGGCTTTCATATTCCGTAAACGTTTTTAAAATCTCGGGGTCCACTCCGCTCCCGGAAAGAGGGCTTTCGTCCTGAAGAGCCTCTCCGGTCAGCATTTTTTCGATCCGGGTCACCGTCGGCGTGATGTCCAGCCTTTTTTGATCCGGAGAATTCATCATTTTAAGCAGGGTCCTTAAACCGTTCGTTGCTTCCGTCAACAAATCAAAAACGGCGATGTTCCAGTTGAGTTTTCCCAGTCTGAGTCTGTCCAGCAGGTCTTCCATGCGATGAGAAAGAGTTGAAACCGGCATCAAACCGACCATTCCAGCCGAACCTTTGAGGGTATGGACCGCTCGAAAGAGGGAATGAATCGCGTTAGGGGAAGGTTCCCCTCCATTATCTTTCTCACTGTCCAGGAGATAAAGATTTTGATCCACGGTTTCAATAATTTCTTCGGCCTCGACCATGAAATCTTTAAG
This sequence comes from Nitrospirota bacterium, assembly GCA_016178585.1. Taxonomy (NCBI): domain Bacteria; kingdom Pseudomonadati; phylum Nitrospirota; species Nitrospirota bacterium. The sequence continues at coordinate 7,432 of JACOTA010000021.1, read as the reverse complement.
GAGGTTATCTTGTTTTTTTACGCTCATTCCGACATGACCTTTTGAATGACTTTTTTAAGATTTTCGGGATGGAAAGGTTTCGTCAAATAGTCTGAAGCTCCAAGGGACAAGCCTTTCTGAATTTCTTTTTTTCCCTGTTCCGTTGAAACAATAATCATGGGAATCATTTGATATTGGGGGTGGCCTTTAACAAAACTTACGACCTCCAACCCGTTAATATTGGGCATATTGATATCCGTAATGATAAGATCGAATTTCTGGGTGGGAAGCATTTTTAACGCCTCGATTCCATTTTTGACCTCAACGGTTTCAAACCCTTTCAAATCTTCAACTGTGGTTACAATCAAAGACCTCATTGTCGATGAATCCTCTATGACCAAGACTTTTTTATTCATATTCCTTATCCCTTTAAATTAAAAATAGCCGACAATCAATTTCTTGTCCAGGCGATCATCTTATTTCTGGCCTTTTTTCTCCGCCTTCATTTTTCCAAACGCAAAACCAGCCACTTTAATAAACGTTTCAAGCCCCTCCGTTTCACCGATCCCGTTATTTAAGGGGACATTATCTCCATAAAGAAAAGCAATCATTTTCCCTTCACTCATAATAGGGGCAACCATTACCTCTTCGGGCCAATCGCCCCCCAGATGACTGATGACCTCTGAATTCCATTTATTTTTTTCTAATCTCCCTTTAAAACGGCTTTTTGTCTCTAAAGAGATTTTAAAAACGGATTCCTCGGATAAGGGTATTTTAATTTTCCGGATCTCATCATCAGGCGTTTTCCCGGGTAAAACAACGCCACACTGCCCCCATCCCATAATTGCATTTTGCTTGATCAAAAAAATAAGCGTCCGGTTCAAAATTTCGCTCGCGAAACGAAGGATCAGCAAAATAATTTCTCCGCCCGAAGAGGGCGAGGATAATTCATCGATCATGGCGTTCAGAAGTTGCAAATCTTTTCGATGTCCCTGCTCCGGCTCCTGAGAGGTATTTTCTAACGCGTTTTCCTTCTGAATTTCCTCTTGAAAATTACGGTTTGGCTCTGACGGTGTTTCCAGGAGTTTCTCGTCAAGCTGCCCGCCGGATTCATCGGGGGATTTTCCTTCTCTTGCCTCCTCATCGGAAATTCTTGCTCCCTCCAACAACAGGTATTCAGCGCTCATCCCGGTTGAAAGAACAATAGATCCATCACCGGGAGATCCCAGATCGAAATGGAAAAATCCCTTTTTCCAGCTAAAAAATTCTTTCACGACGTTGGTAATATGGTAACGTAATTCCCTTTCAATCAATTCTTTGCTGGCCCCCAGTTCGTACAGAATTGTCCCGATCGGTTTTTTGACGCTGTTTGCTTTTTGAAGAGAAATGGCTTTTTCGAGTGTTTCTTTTGGGACCACCCCTTTTTTTACCAGCAAGGAGCCGAATGATCCGCGGGAGGGCAAGCTGCCAAAAATAATCTGACCTTTACTGAAAAAAACATATCCGGTTTCTTCTTTCCGCTTAATGGAAAGTTCGCCGGATCTTTTGCTTAAACTTAAAATCTGGAGAATATCGGAAAGACCGAGATCCTCCAGCTGTCCCTCTAAACTCATAACCGTTTATCCGTCATGAATAAAATTTAAAGCTTGCCTGGTTTCATCATCATTAGCGTATGGCTTCAATCCCGCTTTTAAGCAAGCGTGTTTGAACGCAGGGAGGCTCCGAAAGCCAGTTTCCCGTTTACCTATACGATCTCTTACAACACTGTAGGTTGTTCTATAACGTTTTAATTATATCAGATAATTTTAAACGTGTAGTCTTCCACCACGGTGTTGGCCAGAAGCTTTTCACACATTTCTTTGATGACGGCAGGACTTAGAGGAGGATTTGAATCTTTGACTTCCATTTGAATCAATTTTCCGATGCGGACTTCCGATAAACCGGAATAACCTAAACTTTCTAAAGCGTGGTGAACGGCTTTCCCCTGGGGATCCAGGATCCCCTTTTTGGGCGTCACGTGAATTTCAATTTTCATATTCTTTATTCCTTTTTAAAGAAACGCGGGTTTTTAGGCTGCTCAAAAAACTCCATATGCAAGGCCGCAGCTCCGACGGCGACGCAGGCGTACGTAGTAGGTACGTTGAGGAAACCGAGGAGCGAGAACGCAGCAGATGGACTTTTTCAGCAGCCGCTCTCAGGAGGTGACGCGGCGGTAGACTTCCTGATACGCCTCCTCCACCTTCCCCATATCTCTCCTAAAGCGGTCTTTATCCATCTTCTCAAGCGAGGTCTTGTCCCATAACCTGCAGGTATCGGGGCAAATTTCATCCCCTAAAACGATTTGATCATGAAAAAACCCGAATTCAAGTTTAAAATCAACCAGAATAAGATTTCTGGAATCAAAAAACTTTGTTAAAACCTGATTGATCTTCAAAGCCAGTTTTTCAATCGTTTTTAAATTCTCTTTCGTCGTTAAATGTAAAAGCTCAACGTGGTGGTCATTGATCAAAGGATCTCCCAGCGCGTCATTCTTTAAATAAAATTCGATGAGCGGGAATTCAAGCGATTTCCCTTCTTCGATGCCAAGCCGTTTGGATAAACTGCCTGCCGCGACGTTTCGGACAACAACTTCTATAGGAATGATCTTGATATACTTGCTTAACATTTCGCGGTCGTTTAATCGTTTTACAAAATGGGTGGGGATCCCTTCCTTCTCAAGAAGATTAAACAACCTTTCGCTGATTTGATTATTAAAAACCCCTTTGTTAAGAATGGTCCCTTTTTTTAGGGCATTAAAAGCCGTCGCATCATCCTTAAAAAACTGAATAATGAGTTCCGGGTCATCGGTTAAATAAAGCTTTTTGGCCTTGCCTTCATAAATCATCTCTTTTTTAATCATAAAAATACCTCGTTATATTCAGGGGCCCGTGCGCCCCGCCTTCGGCGGATGCTCCGATGCCCCCGAACCCCGCGCTCCGCACTGGCATAGCCAGTTGCTCCTCTTAATCCTGAAACACTCTTTTAAAAATAGCGGCCACATGCCGCACATAATAACCCGGATCAAAACAGGCCTTTAACTCTTCCAGGCTCATATAGGAAAGAATCGCGCGGTCATTTAAAAGGAGGTCTTCAAAAGATCGTTCGTTTTGCCATGCCTCCATGGCTAACTTCTGAACGATCTCATAAGCTTCTTTCCTCTGTTCCCCCTTTTTTGCCAGTTCGAGCAGGATCCTCTGCGAATAGATGACGCCATGAGTTAAGTTTAAGTTTCGGGTCATCTTGTCGGGAAACACCGTTAAATTCTCTACAATCTTCGTAAAGCGGTTTAAGATATAATCCATTAAAATGGTGCTGTCGGGAAGGATAATTCGCTCAACGGAGGAGTGGCTGATATCCCGCTCATGCCACAAAGGAATATTTTCTAAAGCCGCATACGCGTTTGAACGAATGACTCGCGCAAGGCCGGTGATGTTCTCTGACCCAATCGGGTTCCGTTTATGAGGCATCGATGAAGAGCCCTTTTGACCTTCTGAAAAGAACTCTTCCGCCTCCCGGACTTCTGTACGCTGGAGGTGTCTTATTTCGACGGCGAATTTTTCAAGGCTTCCGGCTAAAATGGCGAGCGTCGTTAATAATTGAGCATGCCGGTCTCTCTGCACAACCTGGTTAGAAATAGGATCAGGCGTTAACCCGGTCTTCTCACAAACATATTCCTCAATAAAAGGATCAAGATGGGCAAAGGTTCCCATTGAACCGGAAATTTTTCCGACCCGAATCGCTTCTTTCGCGCTTTTAAGCCGCTCAAGATTTCTTTTGAGTTCCGCATGCCAGAGCGCAAGCTTGAAGCCAAACGTAATCGGTTCGCCATGCACGCCATGCGATCTCCCGATCATCAGGGTATCGCGGTATTCGTAGGCCTTGTTTCTAACAACCCCCAAGGCTCGATTCAGGTCTTTTATCAGAATATCGCAGGCCTGATTTAAAAGTATCGCCAGGCCGGTATCGACAACGTCGGAGGAGGTCATTCCCAAATGAAGAAACCGGGAGGAAGGCCCGATTTTTTCCGAAATCGCCGTAATAAAGGCAATCACATCATGTTTAACAACCGCCTCGATTTCAGCAATCCGTTCTAAATCAATTTTGGCTTTCGTCCGAATATTCTCGACGTCCTCCCTTGAGGCAATGCCGAGCTTTTCCATGGCTTCACAGGCCAGAAGTTCGATCTCAAACCACACCTGATATTTTTTTTCCTCACTCCATAATTGAGACATTTGGGGGAGGCTGTACCGCTCGATCACCGGCTTTATTTCCTTTGAGAAAAAAGCTCTCCGCCAACCGCGAAGGACGCTTTGGATTTAAAATCAAAATCTTTAAGAAAACGATTCATCTCCCTGACCCTGTCTTTCTCCCTGGAATGAAACGTAAGATCGATAAACCTGGAAGTTGACATTTCTTTTTGGCTTTGACAAATTCCATTTAAACAGGCATTTAACGCGGAAGAAAAATCAAGGTGGCTTCCTTCGATATCCCAGAGATCCAGGTAGGCCTCTTTGACCCCTAACATGACCAATCTTTGATACACATCAGAAGCTAGTTTCAGGAGCAATATATGATTAAACCCTTCTTTCTTCCCCAATCCCACCCACAAGATTTTCGATGTTCTGGTTTTCTCGGATGAAACGAGAACACCCTCTCCGAAATGACCTGAAATTTTTCCGGACTTTATTAAAAGAGAAAGAGAATTGTTAAGCGCCCAGTCTACCTCTCCGGCCAGTCCCCGGGGGGGAGCGTTTTCCTCGAAAAATCCCAACACCAGAATATCGGAGGCAACGCTAATGGCCTTCAGGCTTTGGACCCTAACATTCATAAAGATTCCCCGTTCACGCTGGCCGTATCCAGGCTTTCCAATTTTTTCTGAATTTTTGGCTCCGTTTTTAAGATCCTGTCCAAAATCCCGTTAATAAACGCTCCGGAAGTTTCTTCCGCATATTTTTTCACAATCGCTATCGCCTCATTTAAAGTAACCTTCGCAGGGATATCCTCACGATAAAAAAGCTCGTAAACAGCCAGCCGGAGGACATTCCGATCAACACGCCCCATCCTGGACAAAGACCAGTTTTCGGTATGCTTCTCAAGGATTTTATCAATTTCAGACAAATGCTCAAGACATCCGGTTACCAGTTGAGTCGTAAATTCCTTCACAACTTCGGAGCAGGGATTCTCCTTCCAATACCGCTCCAGCAAATATCGCCGGTCATGGGTAATATCAACCTGGAACATGGCCTGTAATGCGCATTCACGTGATTTTCGTCTGGTTCCCATCGATTGATTATTCAAGGGCCCGTGCGCCCCGCCTTCGGCGGATGCTCCGATGCCCCCGATCCCCGCGTTCCGCGCCGGCTTAGCCGGTCGCTTCTCTTGCCATTTTCGCTTTGATTCTTTTAAAGAGTTGCGCCATTTCCACGGCGGAAAGGGCCGCTTCCCGGCCCTTATTATTTTTTCCTATGGCCCTTTTCATGGCTTGCTGTAAACTATTGACGGTCAAAACGCCGAATAAAACCGGGACCCCGGTTTTTGTCCCCGCCTCCATGATCCCCCTGGAGGTTTCAGAAGAGATATATTCAAAATGAGGGGTTTCTCCCCGAATGACCGCGCCCAGGCAAATCACGGCATCCACCTTGCGATATTTAGCAACCTGGGCCGCGGCTTGAGGAATTTCAAAGGCGCCCGGAACTTCAAAAACGACGATATTTTTCTCATCGACCTGACATTCCTTTAACCCGGCCATCGCCCCTTTGAGCAACCTCCCTGTAATTTCGGGATTGAACCGGCTGACGATAACGGCAAAAGTTAATTTTCCCCCCTTGAGGGCCTCTGGTTTTTTGACTGGAACCCGCATATTCATATTCAGGGGCCCGTACGGTTTCACTTCTTGAAATCCTCCGATACCCCCGAACTCCCACGTTTCGCGCCGGCTAAGCCCGGTCGCTTCACTAGCTAAACTTTCTTTAAAATGTGGCCAAGCTTGTCTTTTTTTGTCTTTAAGTAACGAAGCGTCTGGTCATGAGGTGTGATTTCGATGGGGACACGTTCCACGATTTTCAGCCCAAATCCTTCCAATCCGACGATTTTTTTAGGATTGTTGGTTAACAAACGGATATTTTCCAATCCGAGATCTCTTAAAATTTGGGCGCCTATTCCATAATCCCGTAAGTCCGCCTTAAATCCGAGCTCCAAATTAGCTTCTACCGTATCCAGTCCTTCTTCCTGAAGTTTATAGGCTTTGATTTTATTAACCAGTCCGATGCCTCTCCCTTCCTGGTGCATATAAAGGATGACCCCCTTGCCTTCTTTCTCAATGATTTCCATTGCACGATGGAGTTGGTCTCCGCATTCACACCGGAGGGAGCTGAAAACATCTCCCGTCAGACACCCTGAATGGATTCTCGCGAGAACAGGCTCCTCCCCCGCAATCTCCCCCTTGACCAGGGCGACATGGGATTCATGGTCAATCTCGTTTTCATAAATAAACGCATGAAAGTTTCCGAAATCTGTAGGAAGCCGCGAGTCGGCAACCCGCCTGACCAGAAACTCTCTCTTGACTCGATATTCAATTAAATCTTTAATGGTGATAATTTTCAGATTATTCTTTTTAGAAAATTCCATCAACTCCGGCACCCTGGCCATCGTGCCGTCTTCATTTAATATCTCGCAAATTACCCCCGCAGGGTATAATCCCGCAAGCCGGGCAAGATCCACCGAGCCTTCGGTATGTCCCGAACGTTTAAGCACTCCCCCTTTTTGCGACTTCAGGGGAAAAATATGTCCGGGTCTTACAAAGTCCGACGGTTTTGCTTTTGGATCAATGGCCATTAAAATCGTATTGGACCGGTCTGCCGCCGAAATTCCGGTACTGTTTCCTTTTTTTGCATCGATGGAGACGGTAAAAGCCGTTCCTGTCGGAGCCGTATTTTCAGAAACCATGGGAGATAACTGGAGTTCTTCAGTCCTCTCAATCGTCAGGGCAAGACAGATCAGGCCCCTTCCAAATTTAGCCATAAAATTAACGGCCTCGGGAGTCGTTTGGTCCGCGGCAAGCACCAGGTCGCCTTCATTTTCCCGGTCTTCATCGTCGATAAGGATGATCATTTTCCCTTTTTTAAGGTCAAAAAGGGCTTCGTCGATCGTATTAAACTTCACTTGAATTTCAACCTCCAGACCGAGGGGGAAAATTCCCCGAATCACACGCCTTTGTCATCATTCATTTCAGGAATTGACCCTTAGAATAATATAGGATTGTAGAGATCAAGTCAACCCAGGAACAGCGATAGAAAGTTGTCATTGCGAGCGAAGCGAAGCAATCTCGCCATCGTGAACCGAGATCGCCACGCACCCTGCGGGCGCTCGCGATGACAGGCAAAACAAGGAGTTACAAATCCTATCGCTGTTCTTG
>JACOTA010000020.1 GCA_016178585.1 Nitrospirota bacterium | reverse complement strand
AGAGTTTAAGGGGTGGGGTCGAAGCTCTCTGTCATACTTTGGTCATACCTGAGAGCAAAGAGGTGGAAACAGAGTGCGTAAGTGCTTGAAAAATATGGTGCGCCCGGACGGAGTCGAACCGCCGACCCTCAGATTCGTAGTCTGATGCTCTATCCAGCTGAGCTACGGGCGCGCTTTTAGATGAAATTTAAAAACCTTATGTCCGCTGCGGAAACGCTCCCAAAGCTAGCTCGGAGGCTCGCACCAGCTGAGCTACGGGCGCTTAATGAAAGGGAGCTTGGGGGGAGCCTCATCACTATTCTGCAATTTCCATCTGCGGGTTCCATGCTACTTCCCACAAATGATCATCGGGGTCTTGAAAATAGCCGGCGTAGCCGCCCCAAAACGTATTTCCGGCAGGTTTGGTGATCTTTGCTCCAGCTTTTTTTGCTTGTTCCATGACTGCATCCACTTCTGCTTTGCTGTTTACGTTATGGCCGATGGTGAGCTCTGTGGGACTTGACGGGGTTTGAAGAATCTTCGCGTCATACGCGATGTCTCTTCGGGGCCAAATCGCCAACTTTAATCCTGACTGCAAATCGAAAAACACAACCGCGCCATGGTCAAATTCTGTTCCAATAATACCTTCTGTCGGCAGACCGAGTCCGTCACGATAAAACCTGAGCGACTTTTCCAAATCGTCTACGCCAATGGTAATCATTGTAATTCGTGGCTTCATAAAATGATCTTCCAAGCTAATTAGATCAAGTCAAAAGATAACATTAGTCTCGCTGTGGAATCGCTCGCGAGCAAGCTTTGACGGAGAGGGAGGGATTCGAACCCCCGGTGAGTTTCCCCACAACGGTTTTCAAGACCGCCGCCTTAAGCCACTCGGCCACCTCTCCCGATAATATCCCGGACCGGGGGTTTTGGAATAATTTCACAAACCAGTCTGAACGGAGAGGCAGGGATTTGAACCCTGGGTAGAGGTTACCCCCCACGACGGTTTAGCAAACCGTTGCCTTAAGCCGCTCGGCCACCTCTCCCTTCACACTGGTTTGTGGAATTTGTTATTTTTTTTATTTTAAAAAAACTTCACCTGAAGATCAGGCTTTTCCTATTTTTTCCAACCCCCGCATATAAGGGCGAAGCGCTTCAGGAACCACTACCGAACCATCGGGTTGCTGATAGTTTTCTAAAATAGCCACTAACGTGCGGCCCACCGCCAACCCGGAGCCGTTCAGGGTATGAAGGTATGCGGGCTTTGCCTTGTCGGCCGTCCGGTACTTGATATCCGCTCTTCTTGCCTGAAAAGTTTCGAAATTACTGCAGGAAGAAATTTCACGGTATTTGTTTTGCCCGGGAAGCCATACTTCAATATCATACGTCTTTGCTGAAGAAAATCCAAGATCTCCCGTGCATAATATCACGATACGGTAAGGAAGATTCAATTTCTGTAAAATGGCTTCAGCGTCAGATCGTAATCGCTCTAACTCCTGGTAAGACGCGTCTGGATGCGCAAATTTGACCAGCTCGACTTTATTGAATTGATGCTGGCGAATTAACCCTTTTGTATCCTTTCCATACGACCCCGCTTCACGCCGGAAACAGGGAGAATAAGCGACATAGGAAACAGGCAGACATTTTTCATCCAGAATTTCGCCCTGATGGATATTCGTGACCGGAACTTCCGCCGTCGGAATTAAAAAAAAACCTTTATCTTTTAAACCAAACAGATCCTCTTCAAATTTAGGGAGCTGACCGGTCCCGGTCATGCTTTTCTCATTAACGATAAAGGGGGTCAGAACCTCAAGGTACCCATGCTCCCCGGTGTGAAGGTCGAGCATGAAATTAATGAGGGCCCGCTCAAGTTGCGCTCCAGCCCCCTTATATAAGCAAAACCTTGCTCCCGCGATTTTTGCTCCCCGCTCGAAGTCAAGGATATCAAGCTTTTCGCCAATTTCCCAATGTGCTTTGGGCTTAAAGATAAATTCTTTCGGCGTTCCCCATCGTCGAACCTCGACATTGTCGTTTTCATCTTTACCAATGGGGACAGACTCATGAGGAATATTAGGAATATTTAATAAAAAGTTTCTTGATTCATCTTCTAGTTCTTGAAGCTTCTTTTCTAGCCCTTTAATTTCGTCTCTTGAAGGGCCCCCAATTGTTTGGATTCCAATCTGCTTGTCAGTAGGTGGAAATGGGGTTTGTTGCATTTTTCCAATTTCACTAGAAGTAATATTTTTTTTCTGCCTCAAAGAGTCAATTTCTTTAATAATTCCTCTTCTTTCAGTATCCAGTTTTTGAAAAGCGGCTAAATCAAACTGAATTTCACGGGCTTTCATCCGTTCCACGACAAATTCAGGTTGTTCTCTTAAAATTTTAATATCAATCATCGGTCAGGAAAAACAGGGACTCTTCAGTTAGGTGGCAAAAGAGTATTTATTTACCTTATTTATGGCGTATAAGTCAATCCATTTAATAAAAATGAAGGGAGTTTTCAGGGAAAATTAAAGGCCAGGAGCTTTAATTCGGTCATTTCTTCGATGGCGTATTTTAGACCTTCCCGGCCCAACCCGGAATCTTTAATCCCGCCATAGGGCATATGGTCCATTCTAAAGGTAGGAACATCGTTGACCAGAAGACCGCCAACTTCAAGCTCCTGAAAAGCCTTGAAGATGTGATCGATGTTCCGGGTAAATAACCCTGCCTGCAACCCGAAACTGGATCGATTGAGCTCTATTAGAGCCTGATCGACTTCCTGATAAGGCTCTACGGTCACGATGGGAGCAAAGACTTCATCGCAATTGACCTTCATTTCAGGGGTTGTTTTGGTTAAAACCGTCGGTAAAAAGACCGTCCCTTCCGCTTTCCCCCCGGTCAAACATTGTGCCCCTTCTTTAACCGCTTCCTTTACCCAGCTCCCGGTTTTTTCCAGGGCGGTGTGATTAATCAACGGGCCCACCTGTGTCGTTTCAAGGGAGGGGTCCCCGGTTTTAAGGGCTTTTACTTTTTCAACCATCCTAGCGAGAAAAAGGTCATAAATTTTCTGATGGACATAAATTCTCTGGACCGAAATACAGGATTGGCCCGCATAGGAAAAACCTCCCGCCACGCAACGAGAAACCGCATAATCGAGATCGGCGTCGTGATGGACCATCACCCCCGCGTTGCCCCCTAATTCCAAAACAACCTTCTTTTTCCCTGATTTTTCTTTTAAGGCCCACCCTACTTTGCCGCTGCCGGTAAAGGTCAGCATTTTAATCCGGTCGTCCAAAACCGCCTGCTGGATATCCTCGACTTCGCAGGGGACCACATTGATAGCCCCTGGAGGGAGCGCCGTTTTTGAAATAACGTCGGCCAATAATAGAGATGTTAAAGGGGTTTTATCAGCAGGCTTTAACAATACGCTGTTTCCGGCGGCAATGACCGGCGCTAATTTATGGGCCACCAGGTTTAAAGGAAAATTAAAGGGGGTAATGGCCAAAATCGGGCCCAGGGGAAAACGGCGGGTCATCCCAAACCTTTTCTCGAATCCTTTGAGAAGGTCTAACGGAATCACCTCTCCCCCGATCCGTTTGGCTTCTTCGGCCGCGGTTTGGAAGGTGAAAATTGCCCGGTCTACTTCCACTCTGGCATCGGTAATCGGCTTTCCCGCTTCTAAAGAGATGGTTTTGGCAAACTCGTCTTTTCGATGGGCAATTTCATCCGAAATCTGATGAAGGATTTCCGAGCGGACATTTGAATCTAATTTTTTTGTCTTTTGAAAAGATGAGACGGTCTGGTCTATGGCAAGAGCGACCTGATCGGAAGAGGCTAAGGATACAGAAGCGATGGATTTGCGATGGTAGGGGTCGATTACCTCAATCGTTTGAGACGAGGTAATCCATTCCCCGCCTGAATAAAAAGGCTTGGGCTTCATGTGAATACCTTTTTATTAAGTCAAATTTAGTTCCAGGTAATAAAACCATCCTGCTCGACAGAATTTAACAGGATGATGTCATATAATGCTTTTCCAAAATCTCTGAGCATATCCTCATTGGAGTGGTTCCATTCTTTGAGACCTGAATCATTGAAGGAATCCACAATTGACGTTTCGTCAATGAAGCTGCCCACTTTATACCTTAAACTCGCCATAATCCTCTTCATTATATTCAGGGGCCTTCGAGAAATTCACTCTCAATGCCCCCGAACCCCGCGTTCCGCACTAGCAAAGCTAGTTGCTTCTCTTATTTTATTCAGGGGCCCGTCCCACAAAGCTTGCTCGCGAGCGATCCCGCAGCGAAGCTAAGTTTTTTAAGCCCCCGAACCCCGCGTTCCGCTCGGTCTAACTACGACCATTCCCAAGTCCGTCACTGGCAAAGCCAGTTGCTTCTCTTATTTTATTCAGAGGCCCGTCCGGGTTGTTTTGATTACTGCGGTTTAAGAGCTAAATGATTTTCCGCAACCGCAAGAAGATTTAGCATTGGGGTTTTGAATGGCGAAACCGGCGCCTTGAACGGTATCGACATAATCGACCTGCACACCTTCGAGAAAAGGAACACTTTGAGCATCCACGAACAGCTTTACCCCGTGAGCCTCGATGACCTGGTCTCCGGCGTTTGCTTTTTCCTCAAAATCCATTCCATATTGAAATCCGCTGCAGCCGCCGCCACTCACATTTATTCTCAGGCCATATCCCGACTTTTGCTCGGCCGCAAGGAGCTCTTTTACTTTTTCACTCGCTTTTTCAGTCAAAGTTACCATGAATCGTTTACCTCCCGCTTTAATATGTTACTTTCAAAATATATCATCCCGATCAGGTTAAATCAAGAGATGTTTTGTTTGCCCCCGGCCGTTGAAAAATGGATCAGGAAATGTTCTGCATAATCTTTGCATCTTTTAAATGACACTCCCCTGTTTTGATATGGTCTTCGTATTCGTTTCTGAAATTTCTCACCAGGCTCTCAACAGTAACTGCAGCGCCTGTGATTAAACTACAGTACCCCCGGCCTTTCACCACGCCGCAGATCTGTTCAATCGACTGAAGGTCCTCACCTTCCCCTTTGCCCGATTCAATCTTCTGATGTAAATCCGCGAGATGCCTCCCTCCCATCTTACAGGGAGGACACTGACCGCATGACTCTTCGGCAAAGAATTCCGCGATATGGAGTCCTGCGTTGACCAAACAGGCTGTGTCGTCGAAAACAATGACCGCTCCGGTACCGAACGCACTCCTTCTTTTTTTCAGAGATTCATAATCTAACGTTACATCCAAATCTTTTTCCGTAATTGTTCCGCAGGAAGGTCCTCCGGGAAAAACCGCTTTTAATCTCCTCCCCGCTTTAAGGCCTTTGCCATTAAAATCGATTAACTGGCGCAACGGGGTCCCCATTGGCAATTCATAAACCCCGGGCTGATTAATATCCCCAGTAAGGGTAAATAAGGCCGTTCCCGGGCTTTCTTCGGTCCCGATTTTTTTATACCATTCAGACCCGTTTTGAACAATATGGGGAATGTTGCACAGCGTTTCAACGTTATTCACTAAAGTCGGCTTGCCATAAAGTCCGTTATGAACAGGATAAAACGGAGGTTTCTGCCGGGGAGCCGGTTTTCTTCCCTCAATGACTTCCAGCATGGCGGTTTCTTCCCCCGCAATATAGGCAAGGGGACTTTTAAAAAGGGTAACGTCTATTCCGACGCCGGTTCCAAGGATATTCTCGCCCCAGAACCCCAGCGTTTTGATTTCCTGCAAAGCCTCTACAACACCGTTTATTTCCTGACTGAATTTCGTATTGAGATAAAGAATAACTTTTGAGGCGCCTACGGTATAGGCGGCAATTAAAGCGCCCTCCAGCAGTTGGTGGGGGTTTGTGCCTAATAATATCTGGTCTTTAAAGGTTCCCGGCTCTTCTTCAGCGCCGTTGCAGCAGAGATACTTCTGGGAAGATTCCTTTCCGGCGACAATTTCCCATTTTTTCCAGGCGGGATAACCTGCTCCCCCTCTGCCTCTTAGCCCTGAATCCTTGATTTCGCAAAGGATTTCATCGGGTTTCATCTTGGTGATCGCTTTTAGCCAGGCATCATAGCCCCCTCGATCACGATATTCTTTCAGTGAAACAGTTTTTTTCTCCTTGAAAGAACGGAACGGAACATCCTGCTCCAGGAGTAAATGCTTTACTTTTTGCGCAAACATTGAACCCGATGTTTTAAGGTCTTTCCAACCTATCGTTTAGAGGCGATGATTAATTTCCTGTTTTTCCCAATGAGGGGAGGGGGATGCTGTCTCCGATTCGAATAAATAACCGGATCAAAAATTTCACCGCAAATCAAACATCTCCATCCGTGAAAATTTAAACGGCCCGTATCGTCATTAAAATCTTGAAATTTTTCAACAACCATTTCGCCTTTACATCTATGACACTGCATATTCTTACTCTCCTTACTTAAATCCGACTATTTTAGTCTGTCTAGTAACGTAATAAAGAGCAAGAAGTATACCCGTTTTTTTAATTATAAAATAAATAACAATATTAATAAGTTATAAATTTTTTGATGATTTGTAAATCTATTTCAATTAGCCTTAAAACATCTGAAAATTAAACGTATCGTATAAAAAATCCAATAAATTTAAATATTTGTATCATTTTTTCATTTATGGAACAAAATTCATTTATGAAACATACCCTATTTTACGATATGATAATCTTTCATCTTTCTCCAAAGGGTTGTCCTGCTGATCCTTAATTTTTCAGACGTTTCCTTAAAATTCCAATTGCATTGATTGAGAACTTGAATGATGAGCTCCCGCTCCATCGCCTCCAAAGGATGTTCTCTGGAAATGGCACGGTCCACATGATCGCTTTTTCGGATCTGAATGTCCCGGGGTAAATGCTCGGGCAATATGATATTCCCGTTACACAAAACCAGGGCATGTTCGATAATATTTTCAAGTTCCCGGATATTTCCAGGGTATTCGTAATTGATCAGAGTGGACATGGTTTGGGGAGAAACCTGTTCTACATTTTTTTCCATTTCTTGATTAAACACTTTCATAAAATGATTAATTAAAAGCGGAATATCGTCTCGACGCTCCCTCAAGGGCGGGAGTGTAATGGGAACCACTCGAAGGCGGTAATACAGATCCTGTCTGAACTGCCCATTGTCCATGGCCTTTTTTAAATCTTTATTTGTCGCGGCAATCACTCTGACATCGACTTTGATCGGCTTCGTATCGCCCACCCTCTCAAATTCCTCTTCCTGAAGCACCCGGAGAAGTTTCACCTGGGTCGACAGGCTGACATCTCCGATTTCATCCAAGAAAATCGTCCCTTCATGGGCGAGTTCAAATCTCCCCTGTTTATTGGAAATCGCGCCCGTGTAAGCCCCTTTCACATGCCCGAACAACTCGCTTTCCAATATCCCTTCCGCGAGAGCTCCGCAGTTTACCCGAACATAGGGCTTCTCCCGCCTCGGGCTGTTAGAATGAAGAGCGTGGGCGATCGATTCTTTTCCGGTTCCGCTTTCCCCCTCAATAAGGACGGTCGATTTTGTCCTTGCTAAACCAGGAATCAAATTATAGATCTCAAGCATCCTCGGATTTTTTCCGACAACCTTATCGAACAGGAGATTTTTAGGAGCTGTTTCTCCAGCGGGCCTCTCCGAAGAGATGACCCTGAACTGAATCACCGCTCCAACCGACTTGTCATGTTCATCTTTCAGCATAAATGTAGACGATCTAAGAACCAGCTTTTCACCCTGTTTATTTTGGCACTTCGATTCAATCTGGGTCAAAGGCTCTTCTGTTTGAAGCGTCCTTTCCAAAAGACACTTCTGTTCAGCGCCCTCCACCTCTATCAGGTGGGAACATCTTTTACCCACAAAATCTTTTTTCGAGATCCCCAAAAGGGATTCGGCAGACGGGTTGACGAAGAGGATTTTTTGATCCGAATTAAGGGCAATGATTCCTTCAGGAAAGGAATTTAGCAACCACTCAGGGTTAAAGGTGTAAGGAATTTCCTGCACAAAACCTCTTAAAATCAAAGGATAGGACGTTCGTTTCTCTATTTTTAAGGATGGCGAAGAGACAATTTATTTACGGATTTGATTGTAAACCGATCGGAAAAAGTTGTCAATCCAATGAAAAAGAAGGTTTGGCTTACAGGATTAGTTTATCTACAGATTGGCACAGTTCAGAGACCGCTTCCGCGGATTTCAAAATACCTGCCTTTTCTTCATGCGTTAACGTAATCTCTATGATTTTTTCGACGCCGTTGATTCCAAGCTTTACAGGAACGCCAACGAAGAGGTTTTTAATGCCGTACTCACCCTGACAATAGGCGGCACAAGGAAGAATTTTATTTTTATTTTTGAGAATGGCTTCGACCATTTCAACAATAGCGGCAGACGGAGCATAATAAGCGCTCCCTGTTTTCAAGAGGCTTACGATTTCAGCGCCTCCCTCCTTTGTTCTTTTGATGATCTGATCAAGGCGATCTTTCGCGATCAATTCAGTCACCGGAATTCCAACCACCGTCGTATACCTTATTGACGGAACCATCGTATCCCCATGTCCGCCTAAAACAAACGCATTGACATTTTCCACCGAGACCCCCAGTTCCATGGCAATAAAGGTTCGAAATCGGGCTGTATCCAAAACCCCGGCCATTCCGATAATTCTATTTTTAGGAAATTGGCTGATTTTGGATGCGACATAGGTCATTGCATCCAGCGGGTTGCTGACGACAATTAAAATGGCGTTTGGTGAAAATTGAACAGTCTGTCGGGTTACCTGAGAAACAATATTCGCATTGGTTTTAAGTAAATCTTCACGGCTCATGCCGGGCTTGCGGGGAATCCCGGAAGTGATGATGACAATATCAGAATCAGCGGTTTCGGTATAGTTATTGGTTCCAACCACCCTGGTATTAAACCGGTAGATTGGACCTGATTCAAGGATATCCAAGACCTTGCCCTGCGGGAGATCAGGAACAATATCCAGCAATACGACATCGGCGATTTCTTTTTCCGCCAGTCGCTGGGCCGTCGTGGATCCTACGTTCCCCGCGCCGATAATCGATATTTTATTCCTCTTTTTCATTTTATCTCCACGCTCGGAATAAAACCACAAGAACAGCGATAGGATTTGTAACTCCTTGTTTTGCCTGTCATCGCGAGCGCCCGCAGGGTGCGTGGCGATCTCGGTTCACGATGGCGAGATTGCTTCGCTTCGCTCGCAATGACAACTTTCTATCGCTGTTCTTGGGTTATGAAAAGGAGAAAGAAACGAAAAAAAGGAAGAAAGCAGGGCAAGTCTCTGAACCTTTAGAGGGATTAGAAGCCTGAAAAAACCTGGCTTCGCAGGAGAAAAGCTCGTGTCCCAAAAAACGGGGCGGTCACTACAAAAAGCTTTGTGTCAGGGGGTTGCGGGAGGAGGATTGGAGATTTGATCTCCAACCACGACCGGCTCAATACTTTTTGCAACAATCGCTGTAGAAGTCTCTTTTTGAACCGAGACGACCTCTAATTCCGCAATAATTCTCTGGGGCAACCTTTCCCGTCCCCCCGGAGAGAAAAAAGGAACCTTTTTCCCGTTCTTAACAACCACGAAGAGATGGCCCCGTTGAACTCCGTCCCGGCTCCCTTTATCCAAATAAACAAAATCATTTGGACCATTATTTTCTTTAAGGTCCCTTGTCCCGACAATGGTCCCCTTGAGTTCCTTTGGAAAAGGAAGGGTTAAATCAATCAAATCCATCGACTGATACGGCATCAGAAAATCTTTTAAACTAATCAGATCAAAAGATTTGACGATTTTGGCCGAAAATGTTTCTTTTCTGGATCCGGGCATCTGATTGGGAATTATTTCAACGAAACCTTTCACACGAATTAATTTTCCCATTAAACGATGGCTTTGGGGATGATGAATCGATCGAACGACTTCGTAAATAGAGTACCGTTCGCCGATATGGAAGGTATGGGAAGATACCGGCAAAAGGTAAACGATGTCCCCCTCTCCCAAAAGCGCATGTTGATTTTCGGACGCGATAATTTCTCCTATTTTCCCGATGGCTGAGGAATCTTTTAGGATAAAACCGCTGGTGAAAAGATCTGTTTCGGTTAAGGCGGAAACCGGCGTTACCCCTTCAGGTTCAGGCTCTGAGATTTCAGGTTGAAGAGGGAAAGGGACTATTGAAGCTTGAAGTTTAGGCGCTTCAGGCATTTCAGAGGGTTTTTCAGTTTCAACCGCCTGATTATTTTTTTCTACCTCTTTTAAAAATTCTTCAGACGGAAGAAATATTTTTTGTCCAGGATAAATCTTGTCCGGATGAGAAATTGCAAGGTTTTTCCCCCAAAGTTTCGGCCATAAAAACGGATCGGAGTAATGAGACGATGATATCCCCCACAAGGTATCCCCTTCTTTCACACTATAATCGGAACCGGGAATTTCCTGAGAATGGCCTGTCGAAACGAGAAAAAAAATGAATAAAAATAAAAGAGGCACAATCGCTTTTGTTTTAAGATGGTTTAGAAACATAAGACCAGCGATAGACTTCGCACCCACTTATTAATCATGTCATTGCGAGCACCGAAGGGTGCGTGGCAATCTTATCGTAAAGTCTTGAGATTGCTTCACTTTGTTCGCAATGACAGCTTTCTAACTCTGTTCTTGGGCGTTTATCAAATACCATCTACCTTCCGAAAAGGATTCCGGAAAGGGTTCTCACGGCAAATTCAAGGTCTAAGAAACGGCCCCATCCTTAAAAGCCGCGTTTTTAAACGACTGATGCTCTGCCTGCCTTGCGCTCACCACGACGTGCATTTCAACTCTTTCTTTTGGGTTATCCCGGCCATCTCTCGGAAGGTTAACGATTTTGTCCGCCACTTCCATCCCAGAAGTGACCTCGCCAAACACCGTGTATTGACCATCAAGAAATTTAGAATCGGCAACACAGATAAAAAACTGAGATCCGGCGCTATCCGGGCTTGCCGACCGGGCCATCGAAACAATTCCTCTCTTATGACTTTTCTGATTAAACTCGGCTTTTAGCGTATGGCCGGGCCCGCCCATTCCATGCGTTGAACGGTCATCTTTATAGAGTCTGGTATTAGGGTCCCCGCACTGGATCATAAAACCCGGAATCACACGATGGAAAGACGTTTCATCGTAAAATTTTTTTTCGGCCAGCTCAATAAAATTCTCGACATGTTTAGAAGCCAAATCCGGGAAAAATTGAATTTCAATATTTCCGAATTTAGTTTTGAGCGTTGCGACTTTTTCACTTTTTGACATCGGTTCTTTCTCCTGTTTAATAAAGCCCCTAAACGGGTGAAACTTTCCCGGAGCCTTTAATGGTTTTCGGAGGACCTTCCCCCAGCAGTCTGATCCCCCATATCCCAAGCTCATACAAGATCAATAAGGGAATCATCATCAGCATCATGTTAAACACATCCGGCGTCGGGGTTAATACGGCGGCGATAATGGAATTAATTAAAATAGCGTACCGCCTGTTTTTTGCCAACACCCTTGAGGAAACAATTCCAGCTTTCGCTAAAAGAATTAGAGCTATAGGTATCATAAAAATTAGGCCAAAAGCCATCATTAATTTTAAAATAAAGTCAATATAACTGGTTAATATAATCTGGGGTTTGATTCCCCTCTCAACCCCAAACTGGACCAAATAGGACAGGGCAAAGGGAAGAACGACAAAATAACAAAACAGAACGCCTGCGACAAAAAAGAACGATCCTCCCAGGATAAAAGGGAAAACCCATTTTCTTTCTTTCGGCTCAAGCCCCGGCGAAATAAACTTCCAAACCTGAAACAAAACAAAGGGAAAAGAGACAAAAAAACCGGCAAAAAAAGCGACCTTAAAGCTTACCCACAACGCCTCAGACGGCGAATTAAAATAAAGGTCGGCGGGTAAAAGTTTTTTTAATACCTTGAGGATCGGATCGATCTCCTGTAATGCGATTCCAAAAAAGATTCCTAGAACAACCAGGGATTTAATGAGTCTGGAGCGTAACTCAACCAGATGACCGGTAATCGGCATGGTCGACTCTGTCTTTTTTTCTTTTTTCCAGAGGCTAACCATCTTTTTTTCCGCCAGTTTCCTTTTTGAGCCGATTCTCAGTTGCAATGGGATCCTCCTGAGAAACTTTTTTAAGCTCCCCTAAAACCTCACTTTCAATCCGACCGGCTGTTTTTTTGAAATCGCCCGCCATCCGGCCCAAAGTTTTTGAAAAAGTCATAATCTTTTCGGGGCCTAAAACGATAAAAGCGATGATTAAAATTACGACTAATTCAGGAAAGCCTATTCCAAACATGGGAGTCTTACACCTTTTTCTCTTTAAATTCTTTAATCATTTGCTTCAGCTGGTCTTTAAAGACCAATTTTTCTTTATGAATTCTTTTAACTTCAACCTCTTCTTCCGGCAACAGGGTTTTGCGTTTATTGAGCGCTTCGAGTTTTTTGGATAGCTGTTCATGTTCCTTTTCAAAATCACGAAATTTTTTGTTTTCCTTCCGAATCTGTTTGACCAATTCATCATCTTTTTGATATTCAGACATGAACCCCTCCCTCATAAGTGCAAAAATGGTTAACGCTTCTGGAAAACCCGTTCGATCAGCTTCAGTGGCCTTCCACTGGAAAATCAAGGCGTCTTCTGTGGGATTCGAATAATAACCCTTTCTTTCGGCGAGATTGAGAAAACCCACTTTTTTATAAAGCGATTTCGCTGCTTCATTGGAAGCTCTGACTTCTAAAAATATTTTTTTTATTTTATTTTCCTTTATTCTTTCAATCACGTTTAAAATAACTTTTTCTCCCAAACCTTTCCGCCGGAATTGAGGATCGATTGCAAAATCGAGAATATGAGCTTCATCGAACAAAGACCACATGCAAAGATAGCCGGCATTTTCGCCCTCAACTTTGACAAGAAATTGCTCCGAAAACGGATTTTTTAAAATTTCATTTTCGAACATCGCTTTTGTCCATGGCTGATTAAAAGATGCCGTGGCAATTTTCAAAACTTCGTCAAGGTCTTCTAACCTCATTTTTTCAAAGGTACAGTCCATGAATTTGAACTTTTTCCGAGGGAAAGGCTGGGAGAATCATTTCCACCTTTCCGTTTTTTGCAAAATCCATCTTTTGATAGGCCGTTAACCCTACCGTTGACGCAGCCGGGAACTTTAACAGGGGGGCATAAAAAATATTTTTGTTGGACATTTTTTTAAACAGTTCTGGAGAAAAATTACCCAAAAGGTGTGTCGGAGCATCAATCTCGTCCAAAAGACTTTCCAATGAAACCACTCTGGCCGGTTTTAAAAGGTTCAATCTGAAAAATTCGTCATATTGATAGAGCGCGGCATACCCTTCATTTCTCCGCCCCTGAATAACAGGACAAATCGGATAAGGGGTATGTGAAACTCGTCCCGCAAAGGCCTCCAGGGTTGGGATGCCGGAAACCGGTTTATCCAAAGCGGTCGAAAACCCTTTAACAGTCGCAATCCCTACGCGAAGGCCGGTAAAAGATCCCGGACCAACCGAAACGGCAAAAAGATCAATATCGGAAAGGCCAAGACGGCAGGATTTCAAAAGACCGTCGATCATTTTCAAAATCACCCGGGAATGATGCCTCTCATGATAGACCATATATTCCCCCAGCAGACGTCCGTCCTCTAAAATCGCGACGCTTCCCATCGGGGTGGATGTTTCAACTGATAATATGATCAAACAGCTTGTCCTCCGCCTATTTTATTAAGATATTTAATCCAGGTTAAAATAATCAGCCAAAAACGAAGGGGAGAAATTGGTCTCCACAAATTCGACTTCAAGATCTCCCTCCTTTGATTTTACCTGAATTCGACCTGGCCATGAACCATTATTTTTATCATTAAAATCGGAAAAATAAATGGTTCCGGATAGCGGGTAATCCCCCGTCATTTCCTCATAAATTTCTTCTTTTACAGGATAAAAAAAGGAGCGTTCAAACCAGATTTTTTTCAATAATATGGCCTGCTTTCCTTTTATTTTAAGAACCGACCCGGTAAAATGATCCTTCCCTTTTTCAATAAAAATCATCTCATCTTCCATGAGCACGGGGTTCCCCCCGTAACGAAACTCATTCATCATTTTAAGCCAGAATTCCCAGTTAATCTTTTCTGCCGCTCCGGGTCCCATTTTGGCGGATAAATCTCCCCGGTCCTCCAAATTTCCTCTTAATGGCGGATCCCCTCCGAGGCTGATTTTATAAAAATTCTTCAAGAGGGTGAGGTCAATAACGGTTCTCCCGAAAGAGTCAAATCCCTGGAAACGGACATGATCCCCCGGTTCGAATGAAAGGATCCCGTTCAGTGCCTGGCTTGCCCCCTGATTGGGATGAATTGAAAATGACACCATGGCTTTCATCTCCTGGCGGGCTTTTTCTCTTTGAGCAAACAGGTGTAGTAATTCCTGGGAAGTCGCGTCTTTTTTGAACGCCAGGGTCCGAAGGGAGGAAGCACAGGCTCCCAGAACAAGACTGATCACCAATAAAACAAAAAACGGGGTTGCGCCAGTTTTCACGGGAAAAGGGTCCCCATCAACTCATCGGTCGTTTTGACAGGGACCAGTTCAAGAGGCGTCGCCTTATTGAGATATTCCTTATTTTGAAATGGAATAATCGCTTTTTTAAAGCCCAGCTTGGCGGCTTCATTTAACCTTGTCTGAACATCATTAATCGCCCGGACTTCTCCCGCGAGACCGACTTCTCCCAGGATCAGGGTCCGGGAATCGACCGCTCTTTCTTTAAAACTTGAGGCGACCGCGGCCACGATCCCCAGATCAATGGCGGGTTCCTGAATATGAATACCGCCAACCACGTTAATAAAAATATCCTGGTCTTGAAACTGAAGGCCTCCTCTTTTTTCAAGGATGGCTAAAAGAAGGGCCAGACGGTTCGGATCGACACCATTGGCAACACGCCTTGGAATTCCCAGATACCCGGAAGTCACAAGGGCCTGCAGTTCCACCAGGATGGGCCGGCTCCCTTCGAGACTGGAGACCACGACCGAACCCGTGGCTTCCTCCGGCCGGCCGGCCAAAAAAAGTTCGGAAGGGTTCCTGACCTCCGCCAATCCCTCTTCGTTCATTTCAAAAACACCAATTTCCTGGGTCGAACCGAAGCGGTTTTTTACCCCCCTCAAGATACGGTAAGGGTGTCCCTTTTCCCCTTCAAAATAAAGAACAGTATCGACGATGTGTTCAAGCACGCGCGGACCTGCGATCGCCCCTTCTTTGGTTACATGGCCCACCAAAAAAGAAGAAACGCCGGTTTTTTTGGAAAAGATCATCATCTGCGAAGCGACCTCTTTGACCTGGCTTACGCTTCCCGGGGAAGACTGCAACCCGGAAGAAAAAAGGGTTTGTACCGAATCGAGAATAATCGTTCCCGGAGAAATATTTTTGACGGCTCGAAAGATTTCTTCTAACGAGGTTTCGGATAATAGATAAAGATTTTCTGATCGAATTCCAAGACGGCCCCCTCTCATTTTAATCTGGGCCAGGGACTCTTCTCCGGAAACGTACAACACTTTTTGAAAACAGGCCATTTTACCGGACGCAGAGAGAAGAAGGGTCGACTTTCCAATTCCAGGATCTCCGCCGATCAGGGTCACAGACCCCCGAACCACCCCTCCTCCCAAAACCCGGTCAAACTCTTCGATTCCAATCGGGAGGCGGTCTTCCTCCACCTGTTCAATCTCAATAAACCGTCTTGGTTCGTTTTTAGGTCCTCCCTCGGACTTCCACCGTGAATCAGCGGTTTCCAATTCTTCGACCAAACTGTTCCACGCACCGCATTCGGGACACCGCCCTAACCATTTCAGCGAAAGGTACCCGCACTGTTGGCAGTGGAAGGACGATTTCAGTTTACTCACCGGAAAGGCCTCGTCTCAAATATTCAGGGGCCTGTTCGCTTCGCTCCCAATGCCCCCGAAGCCCTCGTTTCGCGCTGGCATAGCCAGTCGCCTCACTTAAAAATAGGAAAACTCTTTTAGACATTTTTTTAAAAAAGGAATCTGTTTTTCCGCGGCGGCCCTTCCCCTCTTAAGAATGAGCGGGCCTTTTTTAAGGTCGATCAGGGAAATTCCGGAGGCATCCACGTTAATGACGATATCGGCAAATCTTTTTTCAACCGCGGCGTTTTTTTTCGCAAAAAGAGTCACCGTATGGATTCCGATTTGAAATAAATTGTTCAAATTTGAAAGCTCCCTTGCCCGGTCGTTTACATCGACGGCAATCGTCAGCGTCGCTCCCATATTTTCGACAAGGGTCAAAACCGGCAGATTACTCGCGATTCCGCCGTCAACCAGGATTTTCCCGACGCCATGCGCGGGGGAAAAGATGACAGGGAGACTGCAACTGGCGGTCACCGCTTCGGAGACCAAACCCTCAGTCAGGACAACTTTATCCCCTGATTTTAGATCTGCGGCGACAACAGCCAAAGGGATTTGAAGGTCCTTAAAATGGAGAGCGCCAATATATTTAGAAATGTAACGATGGAGATTCTTCCCGGAGATTAAACCTTGTTTCGAAAAAACAGGCTTAACCATTGCTCTCCATGAAAGCTGAAGGGCGATCTCTTTGATTTTGTCGACGCCGAGGCCGGACGCGTAAAGGGCGCCGACAAAAGCCCCTCCGCTGGTTCCCGCAATGGAATCGATGACGATCCCTTCTTTTTCAAGAACCTCCAAAACACCAAGGTGGGCGATACACCGGGCAGCTCCTCCGCTGAGCGCGATACCAATCCGCGGTTTTTTCGTCAAGAAGGCCCCTTCATCCGACTTCCTTTTCCAACAAAACGATTTCTTCTCCGTCAGGCCCCGTGATCATTGCCGCCCGCTCCCCTTTGACCGGTTCATAGGGTTCCTTGAGGATAACAACATTTTGTTCTTTTAACCGCAGAACAGCCAGATCCAGATTCGGAACAAAAAACCCGAGCGAAAGAGGTCCGATCCCATTCTCATTCCATTTCGAATTTAAAGACTGTGAAGGCTTTCCGCCGTAAAGTTCCAGACGTCCGTCCCCTGCCTTCAGCCACACGATCCTTCTCCCTTTCGAACTCACCTCTTTTTTAATGACCGGAAACCCTAAAATATTTTGGAAAAAAAACAATGATTTGTCCAGATCCCGGCTCTGGATCGCAATATGGTGCAGACGGAATTCCAAATTTTACCTCTGCTTTTTTAATTGTTCTTCTTTAAAAAACTTCTTATAAAGGACTTCCCATTCAGGGCTTCCTTCAACAGGCCTGCGGCTATAAGAATGGATTTTGTTGCGAACCATCAAATCGATTTCCTCACTGATTTTTAATTCAGAAGAAATGGCCTTTTTGATTTCCCTGAGCACCCTCGTTTCATCTTCCAAAAGGGCCGCCCATTTTTTTTCGATAACATTTTCCAGAATCTGATGCGACAAAGCAGAGACTTTTTCTTCGCTTAAAATCATAGATGCCAGTTTAGACTATTCCGAAAATCATGTCAAACGCTAGAAAAGCCAAACAAATTGACAACAAAATCGTTTACCGATAAGATGGACAAAATATGAAAATTTTCTCCAAAACAGGGAATAATCCTCCTTTGCCCGGGCGGGGCCTTCTGATGAAATTCATCGTTTCCTACACGATTCTCATTGGGATGGTTTTTCTTCTGGGCAGCTGGATTGTCTTCTATCATATCAAAAAAGCGCTCGACACGGAGCTCTCAAAGAGGTTATTAGGGATTTCGGAAATCGTTTCGGCAACTATTCCTCTCTCCTATCTTAAGAAAATAGGCCCTGGAGATGAAAATTCATACCTGTACACGCACCTGCTTGAATCTTTGAAGAAAATACAGGAAAAATCCCGGGTGAAGGATATTTTCATCTTTGACCGTCAAAACCGAATTCTGGTCGACGTTGACGATGAGGTCCCTATCGGGAATATTTATCTTTTTTTAAAACTGGACCTCACTGAATTGGAAGAAGTTTGGAAGGGGAGACCCTCGTCGTCGGTCTTATATAAAGGAAATGATAATAAATTTTATAAATCCGGGTATTCCCCTATTTACGATGAAGATGGGCGAATTTTCGCGGTCGTGGGAGTGGAAGCCGGCGCCGATTTTTTAGAAATCCTCTCCAATTTCAAAAAAAACATATTTTGGCCGGTTATACTAACCTTCCTTTTCATTATTTTTTTCAGCTGGTTGATCTCCAGATCGATCATTAATCCCATTAAACATTTGGTTTCGGCCATGGACCGTGTGGGGCAAAACCAGGCTTACTCAAAAGTGCCCATTACGACCCATGATGAAATCGGCTATTTAGGCGACCGTTTTAATGAAATGATCGATAATATCAGCGAAAAAGATGACCAGCTCAAGGAAATGTATTTAAAAGAACAAATCCGGGCAAACACCTTTGAAAATTACAGCAATTATATTTTAGAAAGTATTTCCAGCGGCGTTATCGGAGTCGATCAACATTTTACCATTACAACGTTTAATTCTGCCGCGGAACGGATTCTTGAAATTTCAGCGAGAGATTGCCAGGGAAAGCCATGTTTATCCGTCCTGGGAGGGTCTGAAAACGGCCTCGCTCAAATTCTCGTCGAAACGGTGAAAAATCGCAAAGAAAGCGGGAGAGTGGAATTTCCATTCGTCACAAATACAGGAAAACATAAATGGCTTGAATTGAGCTCCGCACCGCTTTTTGAAAATAAAAATAATTTAGCAGGCGCCTCTCTGATTCTTATTGATTTAACAGAAGTGAAGAAGCTCCAGGAAGAGGTGAAAATCAAGGAAAGGCTGGCCGCTTTGGGAGAACTCTCCGCCGGCGTCGCTCATGAAATCAGAAACCCGCTGGGAGCCATTGAAGGATACGCGGAACTTCTTGATCGAAAATCGCAGGACGAAAAATCAAAGCTTTTAACGCATAATATCATTAAAGAGGTGAAAATCTTAAACACGATTGTGACAGATTTTCTGGCCTTTGCGAGAGAACCTAAATTAAATTTGAAGACCGTCACCCTTGAACCTATTCTTCATAAAACACTGGATATGGCGTGCGCCGCGCATCAAGCGATTCCCTTAAAAACCCGGATCCATATTCCGTCCGGTTTCCCCCGGGTGGATCTGGATGAAAACGAGTTCAAAAAAGCTTTGCTCAATATTCTTCTTAATGCGGTACACGCGATGCCTGATGGAGGCAGTCTCACCATTACGGCGCGGGCTGAAAATGGTAAATGCATTATTTTGATATCGGACACGGGGACCGGAATTCCGGAATCGATTCAATCCAAAATATTTAACCCTTTTTTTACGACAAAGGAGACAGGCACCGGACTGGGACTTGCCATCGCCCACAAAATCATTGCGGGCCATCTTGGAACCCTTTCGTTTACCAGCCGGATCAATAATGGAACTGATTTTATAATCAGGCTTCCATTTAGCAGTATGGAGAATGCATGAAAAAAATATTAATCGCAGAAGACAAAGAATCGATGAGAAAAATGCTGATTGAAGTCTTTTCCGAAAAGGGATATGTCTTGACCGAATGTCAGGATGGAAAAGAAGCTATAGAAAAAATTGAAGAAGAATTTTTTGATATTATTTTGACCGACTTGAAGATGCCGAAAAAAGACGGGATAGAGGTCTTAAAGGCAGCCAGGGAAAAATCTCCGGAAACGCCTGTCATTATGATGAGCGCTTTCGGAACGGTTGAAAGCGCCGTTGAAGCGATGCGGAAGGGGGCCTATGATTATGTTTTGAAACCCTTTTCACTCAACGAAATCGAAATAAAGGTCGAAAAAGCCCTCCAGCAAAAGAACCTTATTTCAGAGAATACCTATTTAAAGGGAAACTTGCTCGATTTCGGAGATATCATCGGAAAGGAAGAAAACATTCAAAAAGTTTATAAAATGATAGAAAAGGTGGCGCCTCAAACCACGTCGGTTTTGGTTCTTGGAGAAAGCGGAACAGGGAAGGAAATCGTCGCCAGAGAAATTCATAAAAGAAGCTCGAGGCCGTCTCAGCCTTTCCTGGCCGTTAATTGTGCGGCCCTCGCAGAAAGCCTTCTCGAAAGCGAATTGTTTGGCCACGAAAAAGGAGCCTTCACGGGAGCGGCTTTCCAGAAAAGAGGAAGATTCGAAATGGCCGATGGAGGGACCTTGTTTTTAGACGAAATTGGAGAAATCGGCCAATCCATTCAGGTCAAGCTTTTAAGATTTTTACAGGAAAAAGAATTCGAACGGGTGGGGGGAACCAAAACATTAAAAGTGGATGTCCGTATTATTGCCGCCACCAACAGGGACATCAAACAGGAAGTCTTCGAAAAACGCTTTCGGGAAGACCTTTATTATCGTTTAAATGTCGTCACGTTAAAACTCCCTCCTTTAAGGGACCGGAAAGGCGATATTGAAAGCCTCAGCGAACATTTTCTCAAAAAATATAATAGAGATCTCCACAAACATAACCGCCTTTCACAGGAGGTTATCGCCGTTTTTAAAAAGTATCCGTGGCCCGGAAACATCAGAGAACTCGAAAATGTCATTGAAAGAGCCGTTGTGTTGTCAGAGGACGAAATGATCGTATTGGCCGATATCCCTGCTGAAATGCACCAGGAGACATTTCTTCCTAGGCTGACGCCGGATTTGGCGGCCTCCTTAAAGCTTCCTGAACAAATCAATCATCTGGAAATGGATATTTTAAAAAAAACCCTTGAAGAAAATCATTGGAACCAGACGAAAACAGCCAAAGTTCTGGGGCTTAAAAGAAGTTCTTTGCAGTATAAAATGAGAAAATATGGCCTCATTCCCTAAACGTCTCCTCCGCATTTTTTTCCAAAATGTTTTTTCGAGTTTGGTCTTAGGGGTTTTGACGGTTGGTGTTGTCTTTTTTTTACACCTTCCACCCGTACTTCCTTCGTCGGAAACGATCCGGTTATTAAAAGAAAAAATAGCCGAATTAAATGATCAAATTCAACAGCGGGAAGTCGATAAAAAAGACCTTGAGCTGAAAGAGACAAAATTTACCGAAACAATTAAAAGTTTAAAAAATGAATCGAAAACCGTGCCCAGCCTTTACCTTAATCTTCGAATCGAAAATTCGCTCAAACAGTTGCGATCAATCCTGATTGCCCTCCGGGAAGCTGAGAAAAACCAAGCTCTCTTAAGGGACGAGTTGTTTAAAACCAACACTGATTTGAAAGAGGAGATGGAGAAAGAAATCAACCGGCTCATTCAATCAGCCCAGGAAGCCTTCCAGAGCGGTAATGAAATTGAAGCCGATCGCGATTACAAAGACGCGCTTCAGCTGATGGAGGAGCATAAACAATTTCAAATGGAGTATGCAATCAACAATATTGTTGTGCCTCCCCGGGTCGAAATCCTCCTGGATGGAAAAGAAACGCCGGAAAAACTCAGGGAATTAACCGATTTCGCCAGAAATGACATTGAAAATTTCGACAGGGAAATTAAAAATCTTCAGGAAGAAAAGAGCCGTATCCAGGAAGAGGTCGCCCTTCGGCAGAACCTGATTAAATACGCAGAATTAACCGAGCGGGAAGGAAACCGTTCTATCAATCAACGGGGGATCCTTGAAAAGGAACTGTTAAATTTTAAAAAAACTCTTAAAACCATCGGCAATAAAATCATTAAATACAAAGGAGCCATTCAGACCCTGACACGGGAAATCAAGAGAATAGAAAACCTGATACAACAAAAAGAGGACAGATAGGAAATGATGATGAAAAAAAGAAATCGCCGCTTTCTAATATTCGGATTATTGATCCTCTTGAGCGCCGCCGGGAGCTGCACGGAGCCCTCTTTATCTCAAAAGGGGTATCAAGCATTGGAAGCCGGGAATACTCAGGAAGGTATTTTTTATCTTAAAGAATACCTTCAAAAAAACCCAATGGATACCAAAGGAAGAAATAATCTGGCCGTGGCCTATTTACGGCAAGCCCATTATGACCAAGCTTTTAAAGAGTTGCAAAAAGTCATCGCTCAGGATCCTAAAGACGCGACCGCTCACTATAACCTGGCCCTGGTGTATTACTATAAAAAACTCTTTGATGAGGAAATTCAGGAATATAGAAAGACCATTGCCCTTGCCCCTTCCCATTACGGGGCCCATTTAAATTTAGGGCACGCCCTTTTAGGCAAAGGGCAAAAGAAGGAAGCCATTCAGCAATATCAATGGGTCATTGAGAAAGATCCTGAAAATGGGAAGGTGTTTTATACGCTGGGCGCGTTATTTATGGACCTCACCGAAAGTGAAAAAGCTATTTCGATGTTTAAGCGATATCTGGAGCTTGACCCTGAAGGGAAATTTTCAAAGCAGGCGCATGCCTTTTTGGACAAGCTCAACAAAAAGAATTTCCCTCACGAAAAACCGTAGCCCTTTGATTTAAAAGGAAACATAATGAAAAGATTAAAACTTTTATTCCTATTCTCCCTTTTTCAATTTTTTACGCTCGTTGACGCCGCTGCGGCTGAAAATCCCCTTCTTCAGTACCGGGCAGGCCTCGATTTAATCTATACTGACAACGCCATTTATGTTTTCAATACGGCGAACAATACCTCGACGACAACCGGCGATTTTGTTTTTGAACCTTATTTAACCTTCAAAATGAAAAGAAGGGACGCGCTTTTTTCTCAAAAGCTCGTCGTGTATGTTTCGTCCGATATTTTTTCTCGATATTCCCCCTTGAATTATCAAACTTATTCCGTTCTTTTTGAGCAGGGCATCGGAAATAAAGCCTTTCTCAACCTTAAGTACACCTTAATTCCGAATTTAGTCCTCCGGGAAGAAGATATTTCTAGCGGGCAAGGGTCGATTGATACCGGTCTGAACTACCGCCTGCAGGTATTTACGCTTTCTCTGGATAAAGATTTCAGCCAAAGTTATAATTTATATATTTATGAAAAATATACTCTAAAAAATTACAGTACACCCTTTGTTTTTCGAAGCGCGATGGGTCAGACTCTTGGCGTCGATTTGACCCTGCGAATGGACAAACAAACAACCGCCATCGCGGGGTTGGCTTACGAAGTCAGTCAATCCCGGAAAGGTTTCCGGACCCTCGTGGGTTCCACTGTCCCCTTTAACGATGATACCGATTACACGTCTCCAGGGATCGCCTTTTCGGTCACGCATCATGTTTCGCCGGAAGATTATTTCAGGTTGAAGGTTGGATTCAGGAAAAAACATTATACCGCCGACCCGGCTGAGCCCCTCCATGGAGGGCGCGATGACCTGGCGAATAACCTCGCGGGAACCAATTATTTCAAACTCACCCCTAGATGGACCTGGAAAATAGGATATGAATACTTTAGATGGGACTCGAATAAATCTTATGCAAATTATACCGTCAATCGTCTAACGACTGGAATAGATTACCTTTTTAAATGAAAAAGAAAAGTCACGCAAGGCCGGTCATTGGAATCACCCCGGATTTTAACGGAAACCGGAATGAGTTTGGAGGGAAAGAACCCACTTATTTCTTAAGAACTCGTTACGCCGACGCGATATGGGATCTGGGCGGAATACCCGTTCTCCTCCCTTTCTCTGAAAAGAAGAAAGCGACCGAATTGATTTTCTCCAAAATCGACGGACTCCTCTTAACGGGAAGCGGACCCGATCTCCCTCCTTCTTTATACGGCGAGAAACAAAAATTTCGTTTTCCCCTGATTCAACCTTTAAGATTTCAATTTGAAATGGGTTTGTGCCGCCTTGCCTTGAAACATCATAAACCCCTGTTAGGGATCTGCGGGGGCGCTCAGGTGTTCAATGTCGCATTGAAAGGTTCGCTGATCCAGGACATTCCCTCCCAAATTCAAACCTCTCTGGTCCATCGTCAGAAGAAGCCCGCGGTGAAAAAGACCCATCAGGTCAACATTTCCAGGGATTCCCTTCTTTTCAGGATTTTAGGCCAAACGCTTATCACGGTGAATTCTTCCCACCATCAGGCGATTAAAAAACCAGGAAGGAGTTTAAAAATCAACGCACTCTCACCCGATGGCATCGTGGAAGGAATCGAGCATGTCAGCCACCCCTTTGCCATCGGCGTTCAATGGCATCCGGAATGGCTCTATAAAACCGACATTTCATCAAAAAAAATTTTCACAGCCTTCATTCAAGCTGCAAAAGCCTCTAAGAATTAAAGGTAATCGTTTAGTCAACGGTTCTCAAGCGCCTGGAACGCCATTCTCTCCGACGCCGATGAATTTATCCTCATCTCTGGATTTTATATTAAGGTGGGATAATCTAAATTCATCGAAGTCTCCATTCATGGCATACCAAGCACTTTCGTAAATGCTCACCGTTCACTGAAGGGATACTTTTAAATTAAAAATCAAATTTAATTAGACGAAAGTGGAAGAGTATGGACAGGTCCGAAGACCGATAACGGTTGGTCAAATTTATCAGGGTCCCCAACAACCAACAACGTTAATCCATCGGGATGGAGATATTTTTTTGCGACTCTCAAAATGTCCTCTGCCGTCACTTTAGAGACTTCATTTCTGAACTGTTCCATATAATCTTCCGGTAAATGATAATATTCCAGATAAATCTGCCTCGAAACAATTTGAGAGGGCGTCGTGAAGGAAAAAATAAAAGAATTAAGGAAGGAGTCTTTTGCTAACTGAAGTTCTTCCGGGGTAACCGGCGTTTCCTGCATTTTCTTAATATTCTCTTTAATCGCGGAAATAGCCTTTACCGTATTTTTTGACATCGTTTGACAATAAGCAAAAAAGGTCCCCACCTCCATATTTCCAGGATTAAGGGCAGAACCGACAGAATAGGCGAGCCCTTTTTGGGTCCGAACCTCTTTAAATAACCGGCTTGAAAAAGTCTGCCCCCCCAGAATATCGTTCATGATGGATAAAGCATAATAATCGGGATTGCTCTGCTTCACACCCAGGTGACCGATACGGATATAAGATTGGGTAAGGGCCTTTTCAATCTGACTGACGGAAGGTTTAAACTCAACCGGAATGGGTTTAAGGGAGGGAAGGGGCTCTGTTCGCTTTTTCCAGCCGTTGAACTTGTTGGCGATCTTCTGAACCATTTCCTCCTTCTTAAAATCCCCGGTAATTCCCAAAATCATGGCGTCCGGATGAAAATAACGGGAATAAAAATCGACGCAATCCTGGCGTTTAATTCTTGAAACGGTTTCAAGGGTTGCTTCTCTGGCATAAGGTGTTTCCGCTCCATAGAGAAGTTTTGCGAATTCCCGCCCTGCGATGGGCGAAGGGTTGTCGTTCTTTCGGCGAATATTTTCGATTTCTTGATTTTTAAGGATCTCCAGTTTCTCCTCCGAAAATCGGGGACTCATTAAAACATCCGCAAATAAATCAAAGCCTTTGTTAATGTCCCGGGTCAAAACATTTAAGGAGGCATAGCCAGAATCCCCGCCGATTCCCGTGGAAATGCTGGCCGAAAGGTTTTCCAAAATTTCATCGATCTCGTCACCCGTTTTATCGCCGGCTCCGCCCGTTCGCATTAAAGCTCCCGTAAGGGAAGCCAAACCAATCTGATCGGCAGGTTCATAAAAACTTCCAGTCTGAATGGTTGCAGAAATATTGATCAACGGAAGTTCATGATCTTCCAACAGATATAAAATCATTCCGTTGGGTAAAACCAATCTTTCCCCTTTCGGAGGATGAAAATCAAGTGGAGGAAATTTCAAGGGTAAAAATTCAGCGTTTGCCTCAAATGAGAGCAAAAATAACCAAAAAATTATTGAAAAAAAACTAATCTGTTTTTTAAAAGATTCAGATAAATGCATGGATTCAGG
Source organism: Nitrospirota bacterium (assembly GCA_016178585.1). Taxonomy (NCBI): domain Bacteria; kingdom Pseudomonadati; phylum Nitrospirota; species Nitrospirota bacterium. Next base: position 10,700 of record JACOTA010000020.1, on the reverse strand, counting down.
GAGCCTTTACTGTAACATCGGGCTTGCTTAAAGTCGCCACGATTTTATTTTTATCGACAAAATACTTCCTGGCAACCCGGATGATATCTTCAGGTTTGACCTTTTCCATCTCCTGTCGAAGTTTCAGGATATATTTCCAATCTCCCGCCACCGCTTCATAATAGGCGAGCTGGCTTGCCAAACCACTGTTCGACTCAAGCGACCGAACGAGATAGCCGTCAAACTGATTAATCATTTTTTGAAATTCAGAAGGAGTGACCGGCTCTTTTTTAAGTAGATTTAATTCCTCATCAATCGCTTTTTCCAGCTCCCCGGGCGAATGAGGGGCGCGAGGCGCGGCAGAAATGACAAAAAGGTTCGGATATTTCTCCCCGGGGGTGGCGGAATCCGTTCCCACCGTTAACGCAATCTGTTTTTGAGTCACCAGATGTTTGTACATTCTTGATGTCCTCCCATCCGAAAGAAGAGAATCGATCATATCAAAGATCATTTGGTCAGGGTCACCGATTCCCGGTTTATGAAAGGCCATCTCAAGGATCGGATTCGCATCATATTCAATATGGACCCGGCGCTCCCCTTCCTGGAGAGGTTCTACCAATGAAACAGGCGGCGGGAGAGAAGGAGCGGAAATTTGACCAAAGGTTTTAGCCATTTCGGCAATCACCTGGTCCGGATGGATATCTCCGACAATCGCAATGACAATATTGTTAATGCCATAATACGTTTTAAAAAATTCTTTAGTCTGTGACGCGGATAAAGACTGAACATCCTGAGTCCACCCGATACCGGGAAGACCGTAAGGGTGAACCCAAAAAGCTGTCCGTAAAAGCGCCTCGTAAAGTTTTCCCCCGGGGGAATTTTCATATCGGAGGCGTCTTTCTTCCAAAACAACCTGTTTTTCCTTATAAAACTCTCTGAGAACCGGATGGGTCATGCGGTCACTCTCGAGCGCAATCCAGAGGGAAAGCCGGTTAGAAGGGAGACTGACCACATATTGGGTCATGTCCTTTCCGGTTGAAGCATTAAACCCTACGGCCCCGTTTCTTCCATAGATTTCACCGATTTCATTTGGAATCGCAAAGGATTCTCCTTTTTTTTCTAAAACATCAAGAGCCTCTTCCAGTTTCTCAATTTTCACGGAGTCTCCCCGGTCGCCCAAGGCCCGTTCCGACTTTAACTGAAAAAAAACCTTTTCCATTTCATCTAAAGCCGGTTTTTCAAGTTTATAGTTTTTGGTTCCGACTTTTTCAGTCCCTTTAAAGGCCATGTGCTCATAAAGATGGGCAATCCCGGTGATTCCGGTCTGCTCGTTAACCGAACCCGCTTTATAGGTAATATTAAAGGAAATGGTTGGAGAGGTATGCCTTTCAACCATCAGCAAAACCAGGCCGTTTTTAAACTCATGTTTGATCACCCGCCGGGACAACTCATCACCCAGAGTAATCGCAGGAGCAGACATCACCAGGCTGGTGACTAAAATAATTGCGGACGTTATCCTAAAAAACATAAGTTCCCCTACTTGATCAATCCGATCAGGCTCAAAATATCATTACAAAAGTAATCCGGCGAGGCTTCTTTTAAACGCTCAGGAAGGGTCAGGCCATAGCCGACCGCACAGGATTTTGCACCCGCACTTCGAGCGGCTAAAATATCATTGACGCCGTCTCCGACCATGAGCGCCCGGTTCGGAGAAATCTCCAGATCATCCATGACGTCGGAAAGCATTTGGGGGTCTGGTTTTAGTTTGCCTCCTGGAACACTTCCCGAGATGAGCGAAAAATGATTTCTGATGCCAAGGCCGTCTATGATTCTGGAAGTATAATCGGCAGGTTTATTGGTCACCACCGCCAGCAGTTTATGTTTAAAATGTTCTAAAACCTTTTCCATGCCAGGATAGAAACGCGTGGTATCAAGCAGGTGATCCATGTAATGTTTTCTAAATACATGGATGGCGTTTTCAAAAACGGGTCCCGATTCAATCCCAATGGCCTTGCCAAGAAGTTTCCTCACGCCATCCCCGATATACCCATAAATGGCCTGATGGTCTTTTTCTGGAAATCCCAGTTCTTTCAAACATAAATTGACCGACCGGGCCAGATCCTCCTTGGTATCGAGGAGGGTCCCGTCGAGATCAAACATCAATAAATCAAATTCTTCCAATTTTTCCTTTCATTCATTTTATGACATTTCCGCAAGAGACTGTTGAAAAAGCTCCAAATGCGAGGCCGCAGCCCCGAAGACAACGCAGACGCACTTAGTCGGTGCGTCGAGGAAGTCAAGAGGCGAGAACAAAGCAGTTGGACTTTTACAACAGTCTCAAGGAATTCTGAGGAAAAAGGGTTCCACTTCGCGGCTACCCTCTTCAACACTGTATTGATTATTGACCTTTTTTGTTTCCCCATCCATATTTTGAACGTTTCGGGGATCCACAATGACCTCTCCCGCGTCATTTAAACGAACCGCCAGACGATCTAACGGCCACACCGTTCCTCCTCCGACGGCGTTTCCACGGCGGTCATAAAGACTCCCGTGATTTTGCTCGACAAACTGATCCCGGTCCGGGATCCACATCACCAAAGCTTTTTGATGAAAAAATTTTTCCGCGGTCTTATCCTTCGCGCTTAAAACGAATAAAACATGGCCTTCCCTGACGATATAGAACTCGTAATCCTTTCTCCACTCCATGTTGACCCCTTCATGAATTTGAGTCAGAGGAGCCGCTTTGACTTCGGCAGGTTCTTTATATTCGACAGTGGGAATTAAAAACTTTATGCCGACCCAGAGAAGACCCAGAAATAAAAGGACAGGAATAACTGTTCCCGTGATTAAGGAAGAAAAACCTTTAGGCACGTCCGGATTTTCTTCTTGGCCTTCCATCAAAACCTCCGGAACAATAATCAGGTTAATATAAGGGAATATTCTTTTCGTTTCAACATTTATTTGCCTTGAATTGGACTTTTGTCATGAGTAGAATACAACTTTCTAAATCTGGAGAAAAGAATGACAAAATCGCAAATTTTATTTCGGAAAGCCCAGGCCTTGATTCCTGGAGGCGTCAACAGCCCTGTTCGGGCTTTTAAGGCCGTTGGGGGGAACCCCTTGTTTATCAAAAAAGCTCAGGGTTCTAAAATTACGGATGAAGATCAACGGACCTATATCGATTATGTCCTTTCATGGGGGCCGATGATCTTGGGGCACTCTCATCCGGTCATTCTCGCGAAAATAAAAAATGCCCTCAAAAATGGAACGAGTTTCGGCGCCCCAACCGCTCTCGAAGTTGAAATGGCTCAGCTCATTCATGCGGCCATCCCTTCGATTGAGATGGTGCGAATGGTCAGCTCAGGAACGGAAGCGGGTTTAAGCGCCCTCCGTTTAGCCAGAGGATACACGAAGCGGGATAAAATCCTGAAGTTTGAAGGGTGCTACCATGGTCATTCAGATAGTCTTCTGGCCAAAGCCGGATCTGGAGTGGCCACTTTAGGGATCCCCGATAGCGCCGGAATCCCGAGGGATTTTGCAAAACATACCCTCACCGTTCCTTATAATGATTTGGACGCCGTTCACAAAGTGATGCAAAAATTTGGTTCACAGCTCGCGGCCGTCATCGTTGAACCGGTCGCGGGGAATATGGGCCTCGTGCCACCCGTTAAAGGATTCCTTCAGGGCTTAAGAGAGCTTTGCGACGACAACGGGAGTTTATTGATTTTTGATGAAGTCATCACCGGATTTAGGGTTTCCTATGGCGGGGCTCAGGAGCTCTATGGGGTTGTTCCCGATTTGACCTGTCTGGGGAAAATTATCGGCGGGGGGCTTCCGGTCGGCGCTTATGGCGGGAGAAGAAAAATCATGGCCCATGTTGCGCCCTCCGGCCCGGTTTATCAGGCAGGAACCTTATCCGGCAATCCTCTCGCCATGACGGCAGGCATTGCTATGCTTAAACTCCTGCGGAAAAAGAACTTATATCGGGATTTGAATGAAAAAACGGCTTTTCTGGTCCGGGAAATTGAAAACGCCGCAAAGAAAGAAAATATTCCTTTTTCCGTGAACAAATTCGGGTCGATGTTTACCTGTTTTTTTACACCCAAAATCGTCATCGATTATCAGTCGGCCAAAAGTTCGGATACCCGGAAATATGGAAAGTTTTTCTCCCTCATGCTGAAAGAAGGAATTTATTTTCCTCCTTCTCAGTTTGAAACGTCGTTCCTCTCGACCGCCCATACCGAAAAAGACCTGGAAAAAACCATTAAAGCAACAAGAAAAGTGTTTAAAAAACTATGATCCAACGAAAAACTACGGTTCGGCTAACCGTCGAGAAGGGGTCAGTGGCCCCCTTCGGGGACTTCCTCCATTGTAATTTTTAGAAGTGGGTCGCAAGCTGTAGCTTTGAAGGCACCGGAGCGTACAAAGTTAGTACGTGAGGATGCGAGGGTGAAGTGACAACGCAGCAAATGGCCCCTTATCGACGGTTAGGAGGCGAGGAGGCCCATGATGCCCCTTCGCATCAAACTAACCGCAATCGCCGCCAGCAGAAGCCCCGCCACTTTCCCCACCGCTCTTGATCCGTTAATGCCTAATACTTTAATAATCCAATCTGCTTCATAAAAAACAAACCAGGCAAAAATGAGGTTAACAAAGATCGAAAATATCACCAACGGAATCGGATAAGATCCCACCAAAACTAACGCCGTCGTCAGGGTCGCCGGTCCGGCGATAATCGGCGTGCCTAACGGGACAATGCCCATGCTCTCCCCGGTTAATATCTTCCTTTCTCCCTGCCTCAGTATTTCTGTGATCGCAAAGATCAAGAGAAGAATCCCTCCGGCAATCATAAAATCTTCTACACGAATGCCGAGAATCAAAAAAACCCACCGGCCGATAAAGATAAACGAGACCGCGACCATAAAGGCGGTAGCGATCGACTGAGTAATAATCTTCTTTTTGGTTTCCTTCGGAAACCCCTCCGTCAGTGTAAAATAAACCGGAAGGACACCCAACACATCAATGGCTACAAACAGGGGAATAAAGGTAAAATAAAACGAGGTCATCATCCGGCTTTACTCAGTATAGCCGAGGACGTCCCGTTCTCTGACCAAAAGAAGTTCTTTCCCTTCGATCTCCACCTGGGTGGAGCCATATTTCTCAAAAAATACCCGCTGGCCCGGCTTAACAACCGTTTTAACAAACTTCTTTTCTTTTTTTTCTTTGGACTTGCCCTTTTTATCGTCCTCTTCCTCTAACTTTCCTTCGCCCACCGCGATAACTTCTCCGGTTTGGGTTTTTTCTTTAGCGCTTTCCGGAAAATAAATTCCCCCTTTACTCTTTTCTACGGTTGAATCCTGGTCAATCAGGATCCAGTCATGTAACGGTCTGAATTTCATCGTTGTTCCTTTCTGATTATTATATTCAGGAGCCTGTGCCACAAAGCTTGCTCGCGAGCGGTCTCGCAGCGAAGCTAAGTTTTTCTCTCCCGAACCCCGCGTTTCGCACCGGCTAAGCCGGCTGCTTCATTTATGAATATTGATTCTTATATAAACGTTACGTTTTTTGTTGCCTGATATCATACTATGAGTTTGAGCATCTTGCAAACAAACCAGGCCATCACCGCACATGCGGGTAGCGTCAAGATCCAGGCCCAAACAATATTGATTCCTATTCCCCATTTCACCGCTGAAAGCCGCCTTGTTGCGCCCACGCCCATAATTGAAGCGCTGATGGTGTGGGTGGTGCTGATCGGAACGCCGATATGGGAAGCCATTTCGATGACTGAGGCCGCGGACATTTCCGCCGCAAAACCATGAACCGGCTTTAACGCAGTAAGTTTCAGGCCTAAAGTACGAATAATTCTCCACCCGCCAAAGGCGGTCCCGACCGCCATGGCGATCGCGCATAAAATAATGACCCAGACAGGAACCCGAAACTCCTTCCAGGAATAAAAACTAACGAGGGCGGCGGTAATAATTCCCATTGATTTTTGCGAATCATTACTTCCATGACTGAAGGCCATGTAAGAGGCGGACAGGATTTGAAGTTTCTGAGAAATGGAGGTCACAGTCGAAGGCGTGCTTTTCTGAAAAAGCCAATAAAGTCCAACCATCACCAGCCAACCGATTGCAAATCCGAAAAGCGGAGAGAGCAACAAAGCAATGAGTATCTTTTTTAGCCCTCCCCAGATGAGTACCTTAAAACCGCCGGTCGCGATTCCAGCCCCGACCAGCGCGGCTAAAAGGGCATGGCTTGAACTGGTGGGCAGACCAAAATACCAGGTAATGAGGTCCCAGATAATGGCCGCGATCAGAGCCGAAATGATGGTCACCTGGGTCACCGCTTCCACCGCGACCAGGCCTGATCCGACCGTTTTGGCCACTTCAGTTCCCGCAAAGGCCCCGATCAGGTTCATGATTGCGGCCATGGAAATACCCATTTTCGGGGTCATCACACGTGTCGAAATCACTGTGGCAATCGCATTGGCAGAGTCATGAAAGCCATTGATGAAATCGAAAATCAGCGCCAGAATAATGACAACAACTAGAAGGTAGACCGGTTCCATCAAGTGTTTTTCAGGGAAATACTTTCCAGGATATTTGAAACATCTTCACAGCGATCGGTCGCTTCTTCAAGATTTTCATAAATTTCTTTCCATTTAAGGATCGTGATCGGATCTTTTTCTTCTTCAAAGAGTTTTGCCAGTGCGTCATTCAACACCCGGTCGGCCTCATTTTCGAGCCGGTTAATTTCTATAAAATGAGCGGAATCGATCTCCCCTTTTCCCAAAAGGGACACGGTTCTGACGACTTCGGCCGTGCACTGGCAAATAATATCGGCCAGGCTTCTGGCCTCGGGAGTCGCCTGGGTGATCTTAAAAATCACCATCTTATTGGCCGCCGCGTCGGTAAGGTCAAGGACATCGTCCAGCGCCCCGGCCAGGGCGTAGATATCCTCGCGGTCTATCGGCGTAATGAAGGTCTTATTCAATTTTTTAATAATTTCGTGGGTGATCGAATCCCCCTGATGCTCGATGTCTTTAACTTCTCTTACCCGCTTTTCGATATCAGCCCCCGGTTCCATCACCTTTTTGATCGCCAATCCGCCCCGGTGAATGTTTTTTGAAGACTCGATAAACAGCTCAAAGAACTTTTCTTCTTTAGGCAAAAAATTAAACATGAAACACCTTATCTTAAATAATCAAAAAATGGATAAAACGTTGATTAAGATACCCCCAAATCAAAAAACAAGCAAGAAATTTTAAAGTGATTTTTAAAGTGATTCCCGGTTTTTTAGCTTGAATCCTCCCGCCGTTTGTCGTACCATCTTTCTACCGTGGCCTTTAAAAGGCTTCACCCACGTGTTTATTCGACACAATCAGCAAACCCGTCAATCATCATGGCTAAGTCTGACAAAATTCTTCTCCGGATTCTACAGGGAACCTCTGATGCCAATATTCGTTTCGATGAATTGTGTCAGTTACTCATAAATATGGGATTTGAAGAACGTATTCGTGGAAGCCACCATATTTTCAGGAAACAGGGCGTGGAGGAGAAAATTAATCTCCAATGTGATGGAAGCAAAGCGAAAATCTATCAAGTGCGTCAAGTTCGCACTATAATTTTAAAATACAAAATTGGAGACAAAGAATGATAGATCGGTACGAAGTCATCATTTACTGGAGCGATGAGGATCAAACTTTTATCGCTGAAGTGCCAGAATTGCCCGGATGTATGGCCCATGGAAACACTCAGGAAATGGCCCTGGTTAACGCAAGAGAGGCAATCCAGTTGTGGATTGATACGGCTAATGAATTTCATGAACCTGTTCCCAAACCAAAGGGACGTCGGTTAATGCTGGCATAAGGTTCCCCCACCTCTCCGTTCGCTCACACCTGCCAGACTAAATCTTTGGTCATTGGGTTGCCCACCCCCAAATCCAAAAACAAGCAAGAAATTTATCTCTTGCCTTAGTACGATTTTTCTGTCTGCTGTTATTCAATGTATATCAATTATATTGACATTGCTATTGTAAATGTTTAGATTAGCAAAAGGTATTTTCCCCATTTTAGTATTACTTATATTCTAAGGAGGTTTTAAATGAACATCGGAAGAACTTTTGTCAATGGAGTCTTTATTATACTTTTTTGCTCAATGACTTTTGGATGTGCAACCTTAAATTCTAGACAGAAGTCAGAACTTGAACAATATAAAGCCCAAGATGGTGTGTATGTAGAAGAAAAAAGCCCTGGAACTGCTACCGCTTTAGGTATTTTGCCGGGAGGAGGCTCTTTTTATACTCGGCAATGGGGGCTTGGAGTCGTAGACCTTTTGCTATGGCCGTTCTCGATTCTCTGGGATCCGATCGCCGGGTATGAAGGTGCCCTGGTCATCAATCATGATGAAACCGTGCTTAGAGCAAAGCAAAAAATGAAAAAAGAACTTGAAGTTGTTGAAGAAAAGCTAGATAAAAAAGAAATTTCTGAAGAAGAATATCGTAGAGAGCGGCATAAAATTGAACAAAAATACTCTGTTGATTAAAGATTTTTTCTCTTAATCAGAAAAATGGCTTCATTTTTCTGATACAAAAAATAAAGAAATATTTTCAGCCCCTTTCCTTAAAAAGAAAGGGGCTTTATTCATAAGCCTGCCTTCCCCTTCCTGTCATTTTCTTGTTTGTCTCCTTCTTTTGGAAAGGGATTTTTCTTAAGAAAGAAAAACTTAATTAATCCAACATCATTTTTTTACAAACATAGTTTTATCGTTTTGTGAACTTAACCGGCTTAGTTCCCGGCCGATATCCGCTCCCGAATCCATTTTCATTACGATCAGATTGTGATCATCTAACCGAATTTGATGTCCGGTCTGCTGGGCTACCGTTCGTTGGATGGATTCCCGATTAAGGATTTCTAGCTTTACTTTTATAATCTCCTCTCCAGCGCCCTGCTCCGGGTTTAGCGCTTTACCCTCTATTTTCAAATGTCTTCTTTGACCCGAAGGCATGTAAATGGCGCCATTATTGAAATCAACGGCAAAGGCAACTACGCCTGGTATGATGAAAAATAACAGTCCGACTGCATCCAGTGCGGCTACAGCGATATCAATCTGACCAGACTTTTGACCCTGCCTCTCCGGGTAAAGAATTGTTCCACAGGAAACAACCTCCAGTAAAATAGCCATAGACAAGATACCTGATATGAATCTCTTTGAACATTTCTTAATGACACTTTTCATGTTAGTTCATGCCTCCATACCAAAGGGTAACTCCAGCTAGTCCAGCACACTATTTTAGCCAGACCTAACCTTTCTATAAATCTATCTCCGAAACACAAGATGTCAAGTCGTGCAGGATGAAAAGCGTAACTCCGAAGGCTTTTGCCTTATATTAGAATGGCACCAGGTTTTCTCTTTTGCCCTCACCCAGCCTCTCTCGTAAGGGGGAGAGAAGACCTTTACTTTAAGATGTCCGTTAATTTATATCCGGATGTCTGAATATCAAGACGAAATTGAAGTCGAATCCATCCGAGAATGCTCTGAAATTCTTATCAATAAAGAGTTTTCGTGTTCTTCGAACAAGATTAACCGGAAACTACTGACTTGCCATATCCAATAGTAAGGACAGATAATTAACAAAATTGTTAATTATCTGTCCTTAGTTCAAAAACTGTTGATTAAAAAAGAAATAAAATAAAAGTGATTTTTCTTTTCAATCCTGAAGAAGTAAGATAAACTCATCCTACATAAAAAGGGGATGTGGGTATGATCAAAACTTTTTTTTGGCTGGTGTTTTCCGTTATCACGTTTGGGATGGGGTATTATTTCGGGGAAAAACAGTCGTTTCACCTCCCTCATTCATTCTCCGGAATACAATCCGAAATTTCTTCGCAGACTTCGCACCTTGACCACACGATCAAAGGCATTCGTCTCTGGATGGCGCTGAATGATTCCAAAGATCATTTGACTTTGGCTTCTGCGGCCCTGGATGAAAAAAATTTCGGGAGCGCGGTTAACGAGGTAAAAGAAGCCCGGACTAAACTGGAAAAAGCGGAAGGTCTCTCGCAGGGTGAGTTAAAAAAACAGCTTCGGCCATTAAATCAACTGATTTCTGAGACAGAGGTGAGCCTCGCGCAACTTAATCCGAAAGCTAAAAAACAGGTCGAAAGCGCCAAACAAACCCTCGAAAAAATCATTTCTAAATAGACTATATGTTAGGCTAAAGAATATTGAGGATATGTTCCTCTTCAGCGACCTCTTCGAAATTTGTTTACCCTTCCATCATGTCTGTTAAGACAGGTGGTAAATTTCGGAGCCGGAGCAGAGAGGAATATAGCCTCAATATTCGAACGATAGAAAGTTATATAATGGCGCTCTATTCCTTTTGGCGTTTGAAAAAACAAAGGAAAGGGAAAGGGGCGTTTTCTTTATAGTGGATATAGACCAGTTCCCATCCTTCTACGCCAATAAAATTAAGCTGATTTGCCATTTGGACATCACTGAGTTCCTCTACCCGATATTCCCAAACCATGATCAAGCCTCTTCATTGATTTCTTTAAAATAAAGGGCCTGTTTGCCGTTGGGTTTTGAAAGGTTTGAGGGTTGGGGTTTCCCCAACAGGAACTGCCTTAACCGTTTATTTCTGATTTCCCGTTTTATCGTTTCGACCATTTTTTTTGCCGCCGTTTCTCCAGCCAGGTAGCATTCAAGCCCCCTATGAAACTC